>JAAFJK010000635.1 GCA_013298105.1 Cytophagales bacterium | reverse complement strand
TGAAACTTATCTTTGCAATTTACATCATAGTAATATTCCAAAATAGATACAAACAAACTCTTACCTATTTTGCGTGGGCGTAGGTAAGATACAAAAGTTGTTTCTTCTTCCAACAACTCTATGTAAGGCGTTTTATCTACAAGTAAAAATTTTTCCCTTGTGAGTTGTTCAAAATTACTCACACCATAAGGATATTTCGCTTTCTTTTTCATATTGCAAAGATACGAAAAAGAAACAAAGCCCCCAACCCCAAAGGGGAGAAATTTGAAATATTGCCTGTGGGACACAGGCAATGGCTACAAAATACCCTCTACAAAATACATATCCACATCACCTTTATTTTTGGCTTTGACTGCGCCTCTGTGCGTGCATTGGAATTTGTGTTTTACGAGTTCGTAAGTCGTGCCAGAGATATTGACCTTGCCTACCTCGCCGCTACTCTCCATACGGGAGGCAAGGTTTACAGTATCGCCCCAGATGTCATACGCAAATTTATTCTTGCCTACCACCCCCGCGATAAGCTCGCCTGAATGAATCCCCAAACGTATCTCCCACGCAGGCAAGCCTTGTGCTTCTTTGTCAGCCTTCCATTTTGCCATCCATTGTTGCATCTCAAGTGCCGCTTCTACAGCATCAATAGGATTGGTAGAATTGGCTACAGGCACACCACCCGCACACATATAGGAGTCGCCTATGGTTTTGATTTTTTCTAAGTTATGCTTTTCACAAATCTCATCAAGCGCGAGAAAACAAGTATTCAGTTGCTCAATGACTTCGTGTGGAGTCATTTTTTCAGCAATATTCGTGAAGCCTTTGAAGTCCGTAAAAAGCACTGTAGCCAAGTCATAATGCTTAGGCGTGGCTGAACCTTTGTCTTTGAGTTCTTGGGCTGTTTCGGCAGGCAAGATGTTTAACAAAAGTCTTTCTGACCTTTCCTGCTCGCGGGCAATGATGTCGTTTTTGGTGGTCAATTCATTGTTGGTTTGTGCCAAGGCATCACGTTGTGCCATAATTTCCTCTTGGCTTTGCATCAATTCTTCGTTTTGGACATTGATTTCCTCTTGTTGTTCTTGGAGTTGAAGGACTTGCGTATTGATTTGGTTGTTGAGTTTTTTGGTTTGGCGCAAACTCCGATAGACAAAAATCAAAATAGCCACGACCAAAAATAGCAACCCTATTCCCAAATAACGCACTATTTCCTCTTGGCGCAATTTTGCGTCTTGGAGTTTCTTTTGCTCATTGGCAAATTCAATGTCTTTCTTTGCACCTTTCAAATCTTTTTCACGACTTTCTTTTTCAGTTCTTTCTTTTTCAGCGAGGAGCTTTTGGCGTTCAGCTTCAGATTTTTGTTTTTCCGTTTCTCCTTTTTGGCGTTCATTTTCGGCTTTTTGTTGTGCAATTTCGAGGAGTTGCTGCGTGCGTTGTTGTTCTGCACGTTGGTCGCGGAGTTTTGATTCTGCAATTTCTTGGTTTTGCTTGGCAATTTTCAGCTCTTGTTCGCGGTTTTTGAGTTCTTGCTGTTGTTTTTGGCGTTGCAATTCAGATTCGCGGAATGCAGATTCACGCCTTTCGTTTTCGCTGATGATGGTTTTGATTTCGCCTTCTTTTGTTTCAATGTCGAGTTCTTTTTGCAAAAGTTTTTGCTTATCCTGATTGCGTTTGGCATCGATGCTTTTGGTAAGCTCTTGGTATTTGTTGTTGTATTCTTGTGATTCTTTGTAGTCGTCTTGACTTTGGTAAATAAGGCTCAGGATTTTGTATGCCGCAAGTAGGTTTTCGCTGTCATTGTTAGATTCGGCAAGGTCGCGGGCTTGGGAGGCAAGGTCGAGTGCTTCGTTGTTTTGGTCATTTAGATAACGTCCCATCGCGGTATAATTCAGGGCAGAGGCTTTTACTTTTGGATTGCCTTCGGCTACCCTCAGCCCCTCGTCAAAATAGCCATTTGCCTGTTTGTAATTCTTTAACTGCAAGTATGTTACACCTAAATTGATGTTTGTAAAAGCGTTATTTTCTATGCTCAAGTTTTTGTTTTTCAGTATTTCTTTGTTTGCCTCTATCGCTTTGTTGAATTGGTCTGTGGATTTTGCTTTATCGCCCAAACGCCTGTGGATTACGCCCAAATTATTGTGTGCAGTCGCCTGTCCTTTCAGGTCGTTTTTGGTTTGGTAGGCAAGGAGGAGTTGCTCGTTGTAGTAGAGTGCTTTGTCGTATTGCTGGCTACGCTGGGCATAGTCTGAGAGTTCATTAAGCAAAATAACCTTGCCTGCCCCTTCCGAAGTACGGCTATAGTCATTCAAGAGCGCATCGCCTTTGGAGAGTGCTTGTGTGTAGTCTTGCAAAGCGGCATAAGACCTTACCACACGCTGTTTGATGGCAGGCAAGTCTTTGGCAGAAGCTATAGGAATGGCTTGCTCAAAATAGCTGATGGCTTTTTTGTAGCCTTCTTTTTTTTGATACAACAGTCCAAGCTGATACAATAAATCGGCTTTTTTGGTATTGTCTTTTTCTTTGTCTAAGGCTGTCAAAAGCGTACTTTCGTCTTGTGCGCGTAGGCAGGCAAGGCTTAGAAAAAATAGGCAGATGAATAAGATGTATTTCATAAATGGATTTAAGATGTACGATTTAAAATGTACGCTTAGGAACGAGTAAAAAATAACTTGCTAATTTTGTTAATCTTTTGCGCTTATACTTTGTTGCAATAATCATTACAAAACACCGCTTTGCGCTTCTATTGCGCCTCGTCTAAGCCCAAAATATTGC
>JAAFJK010000385.1 GCA_013298105.1 Cytophagales bacterium | reverse complement strand
GTGCGGAGTCGCATTGACAGCACGCACTCTGTAGTAATAAATGGTGTTTGCAGTGAGCGAAGAAAGATTAAGCGTAGTTGCTGTACCTGCATCAAAATCATTATAAACCCCCACAAAACTTGAGAACGTGGGACTTGTAGAAAGGTCGAATCTATATTTTGTAGCTCCTGTTACTGCACTCCAATTCGCTGTAAAACTTGCATTTTCTACCAACGTGGCAGGCAAGGCAGTAGGCGGAGGGCATTGCAAACGGAAAGTAGCTGAAGGGGGCGAAAACGCGCCTACATTAAAAGGTGCAGTAGCCTGACGGCTTCGGACTCGATACGAATATTCCGCGTTATCTATCAAACCTGTATTTACAGAAAAATTTGTATTGGTCAGCCCTGTTTGACTTCCTGCCACTGTCGTAAAACCATCATTAGACCACTCAAGCTCGTAGGTAACAGCATTTATGGCTGCATTATTTGCGGGTTTCCAATTCGCTTGGAAGGAATTAGTGGTAACACTTGAAACAGGTTGTGTTTCGCCTGCTCTGGGCAAAGTAAGCTGTGAAACTGTATTAGAAGTAGAATTTTCAGAAACAGCCACCCCATCTGTAGCACGCACTCGATAAAAATATACAGCATTATCAGATACACTTGTCAGATTGTAGGAAAGGACATTGCCTATATTTGTGTTATTGACAACATACAGACTAAAATCACTTACTGTTGAAACATCAAGGATGTAACTTGTTGCTCCCACCACAGGTTGCCAATTTATCGTAAAGCCTGCGTTAGTAACCGCCGTGCTGGAAGTGGTAATAGGTGCGGGAATAAAAGTACTTGTGGTAACACTGATTACGTTTGAATAAGCAGATATATTTCCTAAATTACCTTCCACTCGGATCCTATAATAATAAGCCGTATTGGGTAAAAGCCCTGTGATATTTTGAGTGTAAGTTGTAGATGAAAGATTTGTAAAAGGAATAAAAGTAGCAAAAGTATTGTCAGTGCTATACTCCAACTTATAAGTAAATCCTCCTTCACTCAGACCCGCCCCCCAATTCGCCATAAAGCTCGAACTTGTAACAGTCGTAGCAGCAGTAGCGGTTACAGCATCAGGCAAAGTAAGGGCTTGAATAACATTTGAATAGGCAGACTCGCCTCCTGCATTGACAGCTTTTACACGATAATAATGTATCTTGCCTGCCAACACGCCACTGAAGTTGTAAGGAGAGCCTGCCTGTAGTGTAGAACTTTGTGAAACACCTATAAAATTGTCTTCACTTCTTTCTATTATATAATTTACAGTGGCATTGCCTCCTACTGCCGTCCAAGTAGCATTAAAACTACTGTTCGTGATAGCATTTGCAGCAGTAGCTGTAGGCGTGTCAGGCAAGGTCGTGATAGTCAAAGTCGTACTGTTAGCAGAAACGGCTTGGTTCACACCCGCACCTGTATAGGCACGCACCCGCACATGATACGTGGAACTTGAAGCAAGTCCTGTTATTGTAAGCGTTGTATTATTGCCTGCATCATAATTATTAAACGGATTGATAAATGCAGAAAAACCTGAATCTATTGCCAAATCTACATAATAGCCACTCGCTCCTGCTACGCTATTCCAACTCACACTGAAGCCTGTAGTAGTCAAACTTAAAGGCGTTAAAGCAAGTCCTGTAGGCGTATTCGGTGGGGTAGGCAAGGTTTGGAAATTAATAACATTCGAGTTGAGTGAAGGCGTACCTTGTCCATTTACAGCACGTACTCTGTAGAAATAATTAGCAATCGGACTCAAGCCTGTAACATTGTAAGAAAGGTTTGCGCCTCCTGTGCCTGTACCTGTTACGGCTACATTATTGGCTATCAAGGTATTAAAACTTGCATCAGAAGCTACATCTATCCTATAATCTGTTATGCCTGCTACTTCCTGCCAGTTGGCTGTAGCCGTGGCGTTAGTTATCAAAGTAGCAGAAACTGCTACAGGCGCAGTGGGCGGGGCAAAAAATGTAGTGGCTACTATTACATTCGAAACAGGTGAGTTTGTACTATTGGCTTGAGCTGTAACCCTATATCTATAAATGGTATTGGGCAAAAGGCTTGTAAATACATAGCTATTATTGCTTGCGCCATTGACAGTTTGTATTTGCACAATTGTACCAAAACCGCTATCGAGTGCCAATTCTATAAAATAACTACTTGCATTAGGCACTATATTCCAATTTGCTTGCAAACTCGTAGATGTTGGATTAGTCGAGGCATTGGCTTGTGGTGTTGTGATAAATGTTATCACATTCGAGTAGGCGGTAAAGCCTGCCATAAAAGGATTGTTGGCTTGCACTCTGTAGTAATAAACCGTTCCTGCATTAAGTCCTGTAATGTTGGCGGTATTGGCAGATGTACTGCCATTTGTGCCACCTGTGAAGCCTAAATTGCTATTTACTTGATACGAATAATTCAAATTTGGCGCAACAATATTGCCTCCCGCGCTATTCCAGTTAATATCACAAGAAGTAGCATCTACATTCGTAGCCGCAAATGCAATAGGTGTAGAAGTGGCTGTAGCTATCTGAGTTTCTGGGCTATAGTCAGAGGCTATAGTAGGTTCAGAAGGAGGCGAAACATACGCCTTCACACGCACATAATAATAGGTATTGGGCAAAAGTCCTGCAATCGTAATGCCAGCTGTACCTGTATTCGCCCCTGCTACCGCGATAGGATTATACGAAGGCACTAAATTTGTTTCAAAATTTGCACCTGTGTCTGCTGAAACATACACATAATATCCACTTACCCCTGCGACATTTGCCCAAGTGATAGGCACTGAAGTTGTTGTGATACCAGCAAAAGCAACGTTTACTGAAGCAGGCGCGTCAGGCGCGGTGCGTGTTGTGATAATATTAGAATTGTTGGTTATCAACACATTGCTATTTTCAGCGCGCACTCTGTAGTAATACAACGTATTTGGAATAAGCCCTGCAACAGCATAAGTTGTAACATTCCCTACATCAAGGTTTTGATAACCTGCTACAAACGAAGCAAAATTCGAAACTGTCGATACTTCAAGCCTGTATTTATCTGCGACAGCATTGGCTGTCCAATTAGCACTAAAGCCTACATTCAAAATGTTCGTAGCACTGTTAGCAGTAAGCGTAGCAAAATTTGCCTCGCCATATATTTGGAAAGTATAAGTACCTACACACGCATTGCTGGCTATATTGACTGTGGCGTATTTTTGCCCTACAGAGGTAGGCGTAAAAGCAATAACAAATGTACTATTGCCTCCTGCACTGATATTCGGAGCGGGTGCAGTTGTTACAGTGAACTGTGAAGCATCTGCCCCTGTCAAAGTTACAGCTACGCTTGTCAAGTTGGCATTGCCTCCGTTATTAAGAATAGTAAAAGAATTAGCCTGCGCTTGTCCTACATTTATAAACCCAAACTCTGTCCCGTCTGCTACGCTTACAACAGTTTGTCCTTGTACAATAGGATTTGTATTGCCCTGCACAGCTATAATGGGCTGATAACTTGGTAATCCTGCTGTTACACCATTGCCTGTACCATTCACAAAATTGGACGTTGCTCCTGTTTTTGCAAAATTGGTAAGTGTGCCGTTGTTTGTGCCTCCTATGTGTGTTACTTCGGGGGCAGGCAAGGCAGTGTTATTACTTTCTGCTATGCCTTGATTAAAATTATAATATAGCACCAAACCTGCCTCATTACCAGCAAGCGTAATGTCTTTTAGCTCTTTGATTTCGCTACAGTTTTTCGCTGTGTTCCAGATTCGAACTTCGTCTATCAAGCCATTATAGTAAGGAAATATACCTAAAGGAAATCTACCTAAATACAAAGGCGAGGTTGCGGTAGTAAGCGCAATATTAGCGGAAGCTATGGGGGCAGGTGAGCCATCTATATAGGCTCTCACTACAGCACCATCATACGCAAAAGCTATATGGTGCCAGTTTGTATCAAAAATATACCCTGTAGTGTATGTACTTGCTTGTGTAGAAAGTACCAACCCTAATGCGCCATTGTTAGCAATACCAAAATTATTATCTCCACTTTCTGCCCCAAAAGAGGCTATAGTTCTGATTGCATTCGGGTCAGCAAGTTTTACCCACATCTCAAATGTACGTGGGTCATTCCCTGAAATGCCTACATTGTTAGCCGAAACCACAAAATCATTCAAGCCATCAAAGCCAAGTGCTTTATTCGCCACATCAGCCACGCCTTGTATCGCAAAATCATAACTTGCTTCATCACAATCGTTGTTCAAAATTGTTACAGTCGCATTTTTTGTACCTGTACTTGTGGGTGTGAAGGTTACAGTAAATATTTGTGAACTACCTGCTCCTATATTGAATGGTAGGGTAGGTAGGGTAGGCAAGCCTGCAATAGCGAACTCGCCTGCGTTTGTGCCACTCAAACTTACCTGCGAAATAATCAAAGGATTTGAGGCATCAAAGTTTTGAATGGTATAAGTACGCACTACATTATTGCCTATAAATATACTGCCAAAATCTGTATGATTGATTAAACTAACTGCAGTAGTATTGTCTGCAATATCATTGTTATTACCTCGCAGATTTATCTCTCCTTTTGCATTATTGTCTGTAACAAGTGCAATACTTGGATTTGATGCCACAAAATTAGAAGTAGCACTATTTAAGGTAAAGTTATTCAATGTACCATTTCCGCCACAACCTGTACCATCTGTCAAAGTGCTAATGCCTCCATTATTTCCACCTGCTATACCTTGATTAAATTTATAATACGCCACCAAACCTGCTTCATTGCCTGCAAGTTCTGTATTCATAGCAGCTGAAATTTGTGTAGAAGTTCGGGCTATATTCCAGACTCGCGCTTCATCTATTGAACCTGCGAAGAATAGTGTTGTTCCGCCTCTACTACCTATATAAAGTGGATTACTATTAGTTATAGGAGTGATTGCAGGTACAATACCCGCACCTGAAGACGCTAAACTTGTTTGCTCAACACCATTGACAAATAATTTTAGGCGGTTATCTCCAATAAGCGTTCCGTCAAAAACCATAGCCACGTGTACCCAAGTATTCAATGGGATAACATCTGTATTGGTATTAAGATTTCTGTTATTTCCTCCAGCATCTCCTACTACGGCTATAATATCATTTGTTCCACCTTGTGAACCTGCTGAAAGTACCAACTGTATTCTATTGTTTCCCGATGCTTCTTTAGAAAATATAGTAGCAAAATCTACCCAAGTTTCCACTCTTATCCATGCTTCATAGGTAAGTTTATCTGTACCATCAATGGCATTATTCAAATCGGTACAGACTACATTATCATCTGTCCCATCAAAACTCAAGGCTTTATTGGCTACATCAGCCACGCCTTGTATCGCAAAATCATAACTTGCTTCATCACAATCGTTGTTCAAAATTGTTACAGTCGCATTTTTCGTACCTGTGCTTGAAGGTGTGAAGGTTACGGTAAAGGTTTGTGCGCCACTTGAAGGGATAGAGAACGGCATGGGAGGCAAGGTAGTAGAGAACTCACCTGCATTTGCCCCACTCAAACTTACCTGCGAAACCACTAACGGGCTTGACCCACTCGTGTTCTGAATGGTATAAGTACGCACTAAGTTATTGCCTACGAATACAGTTCCAAAACTTGGTGCAGTACCATTGTCATTTAGATTAGCCGATAGATTATCTAATAGGTTTGCTTCCCCTCTTGCATTGTTGTCTGCTACTGTAGTGATGCTTGCCTGCCCTGCTATGAAGTTCGAAGTCGAACCACTCAAAGCAAATGAACCAAAAAACGTTCCGTTAGTGGCACAACCCAAAGCCGTAACATTGGGAATGCCTGTATTATTTCCTCCTGCTATCCCTTGATTAAATTTGTAATAAGCCACTAAACCCGCTTCATTGCCAGCCAATTCCGTATTCATATTAGCCGATATTTGCGCAGGAGTGCGGGCTGTAGTCCACATACGGACTTCATCAAGCGAACCATTGAGTAAATCTGTACTTGCGGGAGCAGAATTGCCTAATCTAAGCGTTTGATTCGTCAAGGTTATTGTACCACTCGCGGCGGTTGAACCTATAGAAAC
>JAAFJK010000593.1 GCA_013298105.1 Cytophagales bacterium | reverse complement strand
CTTCAAAGTGGGCTATTCGCCTGAGCGTATCAATCCAGGCGACAAGGAACATACCTTGGCTACTATAGTAAAAGTCGTATCGGGCTGTGATGCCGAATCGCTCGATGTGGTAGGCAAGGTATATGAGATGGTCGTAAAAGCAGGCGTACACCGCGCCTCAAGCATCAAAGTAGCCGAAGCCGCCAAAATCATAGAAAACACCCAACGCGACCTCAATATCGCGCTCATGAACGAGCTTTCGATGATTTTCAATAAAATGAACATCAACACTTACGAAGTTCTCGAAGCCGCAGGTACAAAATGGAACTTTCTTAAGTTTTCCCCTGGGTTGGTGGGCGGACATTGTATAGGCGTTGACCCCTACTACCTTACCTACAAGGCAAGCAAACTCGGACACAATCCAAACGTAATCTTGAGTGGCAGAAATATCAATGACGGTATGGCGGCATACATCGCCACAAACTGCCTTAAACTCTTGCTCAAAAATTCGGATAAGCAACTCACTACCCTCAAAGTCCTTGTGATGGGGGCGACTTTTAAAGAAAATGTGCAAGACATTCGAAACTCAAAAGTAGCTGACATCATACGCGAGCTTCGAGAGTTCAACGTACAAGTGGAGGTCATAGACCCACACGCAGACAGTCACGAGCTACAAGAAGAATACGGATTTGGCTTAGTAGCGCAGGCAGGCAAGGATTATGATGCAGTCATAGTAGCCGTAAACCACCGCGAATATACAGGACTTGATGAAAGCTATTTCAAATCCATCACACGCCCAAGTGCTGTCCTAATAGACGTAAAAGGTATTTATCGCCATACAATAAAAGACATGAAGTATTGGAGCTTGTAAGGTTTGAGGTAAGAGGTTTAAGGTGTAATTTCTAAAACCAAACCTCTTACTTCTCATTCGAGGTCGTAAATGAGCTTTTTTTCAACCCCGAATGAGGTTCTGTTGTGTGTTGTCGTATCAAATCTATGTATTTCTGCGCGTTTTTGGTGATAAAACATAGTTATTTTTGGCTAATAATTAAACAACAGCTCAAAATCAAAATATATATATTTGCAAATAAAAAACAAACGAACGTCTTAGCTTTGCAGGATTAGTTCGCGGTCTGTGCTGTCCAAATCATACAAATCAAAAATCCATTCGTTTATTTCGTCTTCAAAGTAGGTAATTTTATTTTTTATGGCATCTATTTTAGTTTGTAAAGTTGCTTTTTGCAAGTCTTCATAAAGTTTGAAAAACTCGTTTACATTTTTAACGATATTATCATGTAGTTTTTTTTCAGTTTGGTTCGATAAGTCAGGTATTTTGATAGGTATTTTTGATAAGTATTTCCAAATAAGCTGATAACCATTTTGTATTTGGCTACAATAGTTAGCTATTAAATACCAACCTAACTTAGAATTTAGCAAGGCTAATAAATACTTATCGTCTTTGGGAATAATCCAAATACTATTATTACAAAAATGTCCATTTATATCGAATATAAAACAAGGCTTGACTTGAAAAACTTGATACATAATTTTAGGTTTTTCAAATTCTTCATAATAATCTGTACTATCTTGAATTTCATACCATTTATAAGTACCTTCTTTCCTGCCTTGCCAATCATCATTTGTATAATTTTTAGGTTTAGGTTCAAGTTTTGACTTAAATTTCGATAAATATTTCTCTATGTCAGGATATTGTGAAATATCAATCCCACGTTTGGTAAAAATTAAATATTGTGAGGTATTAGGCGTTTCGTAAGGTTTTATGTCCTTACCTGTTAGATATGGTTTTATAACAGATGCGTTTTTTGCATCAGCCTTTATCAAATAATCTTTTGTATTTTCATCAATTACAAATGCTTCATTTGCACCCGTTACAACGCCACGATATACGTTATCTTTCAGATATTCAGTTAAAGGTACGCCTATTTTTTTAATTTTATCAAGCAATTTTGCTTCAGAATCATCTATCATTGTCCACGCATTTTCATCAAGTTTATTTTGTTTGAAATAAAAATGATGGTTTTTAACATATTCATGTAAGTTTTCAAAATGCAGTGTTTTAACAAGACAAGTGCGTATCATGTGTTTATAACTATTTTCTGTTTTTGTCTTTATATCTTCAGTCTGTGTAATGATTTTATTTAGCGTTTTGAATAAACCATTCAAAACGCTTTTGTAATCTTCTAATGTGCGTAATTTTTCATATTGATTATCCTCTAATCGCAGTTTATTTTTTACTGCATCAGGAATAGCATAATTAGTAATAATGTCATCAATAATAGTATCCACATTTTCTTTTTTTTTACTAATTTCTTCTTGTTGTATGTTTTGGTTATTATAATCTGTAGCGTTTTTAATAGTCAATATGCAAGGGTATGCCGCTACTTTTGGAAAAACAGGCAAGTCACCAAAATCGACTACTTCTATAATTTTCTTACTCAACAGAAATTTACGTAATGGCTCGCCATAGTCTGCTTTAAGCCATTTGTTGGCTACAATTATGCTGTAAAGTCCATCAGATTTGAGCAGTTTAAGCCCTTTTTCTATAAAGAAACTATACAAATCTGCATTGCCATGATAGACTTCATACCTTTTTAGATAGGTTTTCAAATGTGGAAACAAATCATGGCGCACATACGGCGGATTGCCTATCACAATATCAAAACCATTTGCTGCAAATACTTGTGCAAATTTCTTTTTCCAAGGAAAAGCGTTTAATTTGGCTTCTTGCTCAGGAGTCAAATCTAAATCTAATTTCAAATAATCCATATCCACCAAACTATTCCCACTCAAAATATTGCTATCCAAAGTAGGCAAGACGCGCTCTTTGTATGTGGAAAGCATCGTTTTGATAGAGGCTCCCGTTTCTTTTTCTAAGGCTTTGAGCAATAAAGACAGTTTGGTAACTTCTACTGCATTGGCATCGAGGTCGACACCAAAAATATTATTCAGCAAAATATTCTTTTTTACTTTGGCAGTCAGGTTGCCATCAGGCGTAAGCAGGCTATAGTCTTTAGGCGCGT
>JAAFJK010000804.1 GCA_013298105.1 Cytophagales bacterium | reverse complement strand
GCAAACTAAGCACAACAGAGAGCTGGCAGGCAAGAACGATTTTTACGCCTTTGCGTACATTTTTGTCATATTAGCAAGCTCTTGGACACCTTGTTGTATCTGTGCCAAAATTTCTTGAAAAATAGTAGCTTTTTGTTCCTTTTCTATGCTATCTATGTATAAATTCAAGGCTTTTTTTGCTTCTGCTATGATGTTGTCAGCTTCAGTAGGATTGGCTATGATTTGTTGTGCATAGCTCGAAAGGTCTATTTTTTGCATACTATTGTTGGTTTGATTGTTCATCAATTTTTAAGATTTCATCAAGAAGATTGTCTGTCAAAGTTTCATACTCTTGTTCAGAAATATCACCTTTTTTGAAACGCTCATGTAAAGTTTGTAACATTTCTAACCAAAGTTTTCGCAATGATTCTAAAATTTGAGGCATATAAATTAAAACGTTTGAAAGATTATTTTATTTTGCAAATTTTATTGATTTTTTTGGAAAAACTAAACGCCTTGCCTACCACACGCAGGCAGGCAAGGTATTTAGCTCGGCAGAAAAATGCCTTGCATTTTGCGGGTTGCAAACCCGCTCCTATTTGGAAGTGCTTAGTTGCAAACTAAGCACAACAGGGAAAGGAGATAGCTTTTTTCTTCAAAAACGCTGTTGTCCGTAGTCTATGACTACGGACTTTTAATAGGTGAGAGTTTGCAACTCGCGTTTTGCGCAAGCAAAACAATGCCGAACCAATCCGTGCTAAAACCAATACAAAAGACAAAAATTGCTTTTTGTGGTGTAAAACTTATAATTCTGTAGCAATTTTAGCTCGGAAAAAAAAATGCCTTGCATTTTGCGGGTTGCAAACCCGCCTCTATTTGGAAGTGCTTAGTTGCAAACTAAGCACAACAGGGGAGAATAAAATTAAGCCCAGTTTTTCGAAACACCAACAACGGCTAAAATACAAAAGACAACAGCGTTTTTTGTGTTGGGCTTTGGTTTTGAGGTAAAAAAGTTGTAATTTTGTAGCAGTTTTAGCTCGGCATTCTGTTGCTATCGCAACAGGCACGTTGCAAACGTGCTTCTATTGGAAGTGCGTAGTTGAAAACTACACACAACAGGGGGAATAGATATTTATAAAACGTCTTTTAGCAATTTAGAAGCATCTAAATCCATCTGCTTGGCATTATATTTCGGTTGCATAATTTTCATAAAAACTTTTTCTAAATATGAAATATCAACGCCATAATTTGCAGGAATGAGTAGTATTTTACAATTTCCCAACGCCAAAGCCGCTTCATGATAGTCCTCTATATCCTTATCTTTTCTATATTTTTTGATAAAGTGATTAGAATATGAGTCATCACTTTGAGCAAAGTGCCAAGGTATTCGCTCTATAAATTGTTGAGAAGAATTTTTGCCAACATAAAGACAACTATCTTGTGGGTCAAAAAATATATAAATACCTTGCAAAGCAGGTAAAGGTTTGCCATTTGAAGAAATTATATCAAAAAGTTTCAACTCGTTGATTTTGTATTTTTCTTGGCTTTCTAATTTATTTTTAATGCTAATTAGTTGTAAATCAAGTAATTCTGTCAATGGTGTATATATCATTTTGCTTGAAAGGGTTAAATTTTGATACAATACCGCAAACCTACCCAAAAATCCCCAAACACCAAAACATTTTAAAAATTCTCAAAAAAAAACTATCTTTGCCCTTATGCAACAAGACGACTCAGCCCCGCTCGCGCTCTTTGCAGATGTGATTCTGCCTGTGCCTATTCCGCGCTATTTTACGTATCGTGTGCCTACGAACCTTGCTACAGATGTGCAAGTGGGTTCGAGGGTTATCGTTCCGTTTGGGCAACGCAAGATATTGACGGCTATAGTGGCTACCCTGCACGGCAATCCACCCGAAAATTATGTCCCTAAATATATCTTAGAATTGCTTGATGACGCGCCTATGGTTACGCCTTTTCAAATCAAAATGTTTGATTGGATGGCGGAATATTATATGTGTCACATAGGCGAGGTCATGAATGTTGCCTTGCCTGCGGGACTGAAAATATCAAGTCTTTCGCGCATACAGTTGCGCCCAGATGCGGATTTGGTAGGCAAGAAATTTACAGACAAAGAACAGAAATTGATTGATTTTTTACAAAATGGAGAAACGCCTACGTATGATGAGGCGGCAGATGCAATAGATACTGAAAATATTTACCAAATTATTAAATCGCTGATAACCAAAGATGTAATCTTGGTTTTTGAGGAAATACGTGATAGATACCAACCCAAAATGCTCAAGAAAATCCGCCTCACGCGGGAGTTTTTAACCAAAAGCGAGCAGGACAAGTTGATGAAAAAATTGGACAAGTTCCCACGACAAGCCGATATACTCCTTGCCTACCTGCGCCAAGTGCCTGTATTCAGAGATTGGACGCTGAACGAAAACGGCTTGCCTAAACCTATCATTCAACAAATTGAAAATTTTTCAGATTCTGCCCTTCGAACCTTGATAAAAAATGATGTTTTTGAAGAATTTGAGATAGTCGTGTCGAGGTTTGAGGAATACGATTTTGAACCTACCTATATCATTCGCCTTTCTGAAGCCCAGCAAAGGGCAATGGATAGCGTGATGCAAGTATTTGAAAATCAATCTGTAGCACTTTTGCAGGGCGTTACGGGCAGTGGAAAAACCGAGATTTATATTGAGCTTATCCAAAAAGTATTGGCAAGCGGTTCACAAGTATTGTTTCTCTTGCCTGAAATCGCGCTTACTACCCAAATCGTGTCGCGTTTGCGGAAAGTTTTTGGTTCTTCGATGGGCGTGTATCACTCCAAATTTAGCGACAATGAGCGTGTGGAAGTGTGGCAAGGCATCATTACAGGGCGTTTTTCGTTTGTGGTGGGCGTAAGGTCAGCTATTTTCCTGCCTTTCGATAACTTGGGTTTGATAATCGTTGATGAAGAACACGAAACTTCGTACAAACAACAAGACCCTGCGCCACGCTATCATGCACGCGACATGGCTCTCGTAATGGCTCGCCTACAACATTGCAAGGTGCTGTTGGGTTCTGCTACGCCTTCTATAGAAAGTTTTTACCAAGCCAAAAACGGTAGGTTTGGGTTGGTGCAGTTGAAAGAACGCTTTGGAGACGCCGCCTTGCCTGCCATTGAACTCGCCAACCTGAAAGAAGAACGCAAACAAAAAACGAATAAAAGTTTTTTTAGCTCACAACTTTTGGAAGGTATCAAAGACGCGCTGGACAGGAAAGAGCAGGTTATTTTGTTTCAAAACAGGCGAGGTTATTCGCCTTATGTAACGTGCAAAGAATGTTCGTGGATTCCTGACTGCAAAAACTGTGATGTGAGTCTTACCTACCATTTGCAGGAGCATATTTTGCGTTGCCACTATTGCGGTTATGAAGACGCTTTGCCCAAACGTTGTACGGTGTGCGGAAGTACGCGCATAGAAACCATGGGCTTGGGTACGGAGCGCATAGAAGACGAATTGAAGCTATTTATTCCTGATGCGCGGGTGCAACGTATGGATTTGGACACTACGCGCTCCAAATATGGTTATCAGCAAATTATCAATGATTTTGAGCAACACAACATCGATATTTTGGTGGGTACGCAAATGATTAGCAAGGGGTTAGACTTCGATAATGTGAGTTTAGTAGGCATTTTTGATGCGGATAAAATGTTGCATTTTCCTGACTTCAGGGCGCATGAGCGGGCTTTTCAGATGCTTTTGCAGGTAAGTGGGCGGGCAGGCAGGAAAGATAAAAAAGGGCGTGTCATTATCCAAACCAACAAACCCGAACAAACGGTTTTGAACCAAGTCATTGCCCACGATTATGAAAGTATGTACCTTACCGAGATTGAGGACAGAGCCTATTATTTTTATCCGCCATTTACGCGGGTTATTCGCATCATTACCAAACATTTAGAGAAAGATATTAGCGAAAAAGCGGCGTTGAATTTAGCCGAAAACTTGCAAGTGAAATTAGGCAAGGCGCGGGTTTTGGGTCCTCAACCGAACATGGTTAATCGGGTTCGAAACCTCTATCTTTTCAATTTACTCATCAAAATAGAGCGCGAAAATGTGGATTTGAAAGCTGTAAAACAGTTTATCCGCGAAAAAGTGGACGAAATTTTAACGGAAAAGGAGTTCAAAAAGGTGCAGGTAGTGATTGATGTGGATCCTGTGTAAATAAAAACTAAAACCAACCAATTTTATGCAAAAACTTGTACTTTTCTTATTGCTATTTTCTCAGGCAGTTTATGCTCAAGATAAACAACGAGGTAATGAGTTTATCTCACCCAATGGACAATTCTTTCTGCGAACTATCTCTTTTTCAAATACGATTGGAGATTATCAAGGTAAAAGTATTGTCTATAGGAGCGATAGCACCAAACTGTATGAAATTCAAACTATGCTCAATGGTTATAATTTATTTTTGAGCAATGATGGGCAGACAATCATTATTATCAATTATGAAGGAGTTATTTTTTATAAACAAGGACGTTTATATAAGAAATATGAACGAAAAGATTTAATAGGCATTGACTATGTTGATTGTGATGATTATGAAGAAAATTGTTCTTTATTTTATAAGCCAGATTCAGCCCAATTAGTTCATCAAAATAATAGCCCAAACAGAAAAGTAGTAAAAGCGATATGTAAAAACCCTCTATACCATAAACAAGATACACTTGTCATTTTTGCTAATAAAAACAAAATATTAAAATTTAGTGTTGAAACGGGCGGATTTACAATAAAGCCATTTTCTACAGTAGAATTAA
>JAAFJK010000759.1 GCA_013298105.1 Cytophagales bacterium | reverse complement strand
AACTGCCCGAAAAGAAGATTCCTTCTACCGCCGCGAACGCTATCAGGCGTTCTGTGAAGTTGTCGCTTTGTATCCAACGCAATGCCCAATCTGCTTTTTTGGCTACACAAGGGATATTTTCTACGGCTTTGAACAAATAATCCTTTTCGCGCGAATCGCGGATATACGTATCTATGAGAAGTGAGTAGGTTTCGGAATGTATATTTTCCATCATGACCTGAAAACCATAAAAGCAACGCGCTTCAGGAAGCTGGATTTCTTTCATGAAGTTCACGACTAAATTTTCATTCACAATGCCATCACTTGCCGCAAAGAAGGCAAGGATATGAGAAATAAAATGGCGTTCGCCATCATTCAGGTTTTCCCAATCTTTCAGGTCTTGCTCAAGTTTGATTTCTTCGGCAGTCCAAAAAGAAGCCTCTGCTTGTTTATACATTTCCCATATATCTTTGTGTTTGATAGGAAATAGTACAAAGCGGTCTTTGTTTTCTTGCAAGATAGGTTCTTGCGTATCGGTATTATTTTGCATATCGGATTTAAGAATATTTACGTTTTCGTATAAGTTGTAAAGAAAACGTTTTTATAAACAAATTAGTTTTATTTTTGAGAACATTTATTTAAAGTAAACAAAAATCAATGCGTAAGTAACTGGAAAAGAATCCAATCACTTACGCATATTTATTTATTTTGTGGTTCGTGTCCCCACGAACCACTGTAAAAGCATTCAAACTTCGTACCTCAATTTACGCTTATCATTTCTACCTCATACATGACAGGTGTACGCCTGCGTACATTCAAGTAGCCATCAATGCCATAAGCTACAGGAGAAGTAAGCCAAATTTGTCTTTTGTCGCCTACTCTCATGGTCAAGACCATTTCTTTTACCCCTTTTACAAACCAAGGAGCTTTAGGATAGTTGGAATCACTAAGTGTAAGGTCTTCTTGGCGTTGATTGGTTGTTGATGAGCCTGTATTGGTCAAATATGCAATCGGTGTGCCATCTAAAAGTGTAGAAGTATATTTGAGGGTTACTTTAGAATTTGCACTTGCCTGCGTGCCTGTACCTGTGGTAAGTATTTTTTGATACCAACCAGAAATATTGTAAGTCGTACCTGTGATGGCTTGTTGTGTGAAATGGTCTTTTAGCTGTGTATCTTCACTTTTTACAAACGTAAGTTCAAATAATAAAGGGGCATAAGGTGGTATCGTACCACTTGCACCTTGCCTGCTGTACGCGACACTGCTTGGAAAAATAAAAATAGATTTCTCACCTTCATTCATCATGCGCAAAGCACTCGTAAATCCTGCTATCAGTCCTGATTGATTCAAGAATACGCGGAAAGTACTATCTATGTTTTGGTCAAATCTTGTGCCATTCAAAAGTCTGCCCACATAACAAACGCGGATTTCTTGTCCATCTTTGGGCATTGTATTGGGTACACCTGCCGAGATAAGTACACGCCTTACTTCGTCTTTGGTTTCGGCTACTACAAGACCTTTTTGGGCAATGTATGCTTCTATTTGTTCTTTTTCGCTTTTTACTTCTATCAATTTTAGTTCATAGACAAGCACCGAATAAGGTGGGATTTTGCCTGTGCTATTTCTGCCCAAAGCCCTGTAAGATGGTACAATGATGGTAGCTTCTTCACCTTCACGCATGAGGCGCAAAGCGTCTTCCAATCCTGGTATGATACTTTCGGTATTGATGAGTAGTCTATCGGGTAGATTCCTGATTATAGAAGTCGTATCTACCACATTGCCATTCAGGAGTTTTATTTTGAAGTGGACTCTGATAGAATCGCCATCATTTACAGTCTGGGCGGTAGGCAAGGACTTTGTGGGAATAAATTGTGTGCCATTGACTACTTGTTTGACGTTCAGGTTGTTGTCTTGGATATATTTTTTGATTTCGGCATCATTGGTATCATAATAGGCTTGATCCACTTCGCGCTGTTTTTGTTCTTGTTTTTTGCAAGAAGTAAAAACAAATGCGCCCAGTGTGAGCCAAATAAAAATAATCATAAAACGATTCATAGTGGTAAGGGGGCTTGTTTGGGTTGCAAAGATAGTAAAAGTCAAGGATTTTTTTTGAAAAATACACAAAATAAAAAAAAAAAACTAACTTTGTGCGTAAACAAACTTATACAGACTTTTATGGCTATTTCATTAGAAAAACGCACAGGCATTAGCTTAAAAAAAGGCAACACCATCTCCCTTGAGAAGTCAGGCAAAAAGCTTGAGCATATCATTGTGGGTTTGAACTGGGGTGCTATCGAGAAAAAAGCTCTTTGGGGCTTGATTCGCAATACCGAAACAGTCGACCTCGACGGCAGTGTGGGTGTATTTGATGCACAAGGCAATACGCTTGAGATAGTGTATTACAACAACCTCGTATCGCTCGACCGCGCCATGAAGCACAGCGGAGATGACCGCGAAGGCGACCTTTTTGGTGATGATGACCAAGACAACGAAACTATCAATATCCAACTGTACCAAGTAAATCCAAACGCACAACAAATTGTGTTTTTTCTTACTTCTTACAAGGGGCAGACTTTTGAGGTCATTCCCTATTCCAAAATCCGCGTTTGGGAAACGGAACAAGGGCAAATCAAAGAAGCATTTGCAAGTTTTAACCTGTCGGCAGAAGATGCCTTCGCAGGCAAGACGGCTATGATATTGGGCAAACTTGTCCGCAAAGGCGACACTTGGGAGTTCAAAGCCATAGGCGAAGGTTGCCCCACTCAAAAAGTAAGCGACACCGTAACATACATTCAAAAAAATTATTTGTAAAAATAGCCTGTTTTTCGGCTTGGCAGCCGCTCGCGGATTGCCAACGGAAAAAAAATAAAAAAATAACTTCAATATTCAGTAAAATGCGTTTTTTATTCCTAATTGTCTTTCTTACTTGCCTGCCCTTTGCCTTGCCTGCCCAAGTGGACAAGCCTCAACGCCTGCTTAAGGAAGGCAAGGAGCGTTTGGACAAAAAAGACTACAAAGGCGCAATTACAGATTTTTCTATTTCGCTTGAGATGGAGCCAAGCGTGGAGGGTTATTATCTTCGAGCGACTGCCAAGTATTTGCTGAATGACGATTTGCAAGGCGCACTTTCTGATTTTGACAATGCCATAGGGCTTGACCCCTACAATGCCGTAATCTATAATAGCAGAGGCAATCTCAAAGATGAATTGAAAAAAACTACAGATGCCATAAAAGACTATGACAAAGCCGTTTCACTTGATTCCACTTACATCAATGCCTACTATAACCGCGCCATTGCGCGTTACAATGTGCAAGAATACAAGGAAGCACAAACGGATTTTGAGCGTGTTTTGAAAAAATTACCGCAAGATGCCGAAGTCATGGTAGGGTTGGGGCTTTGCCTCGTAAAGCTCTCCAAAACAACTGAAGCCTGTACGTGGTTTAATAAAGCAAAACAACATCAACCCACTTTAGCACAAGAATATTTACAAAAATTCTGCCCATAATAATTTCCATCACTGCTTGTATCCAGCGTATGTATAAAATATCTTTCTTATTCTCAGTCCTTTTATGGTTGTTTTCCTTGCCTGCCCTCGCGCAATATGTACCCAAAGACAAGCGCGAACAGCCCAAAGACACCATCAAAAAAGTGGTTACACCCAAGCCTACAAATACCAGAACTGAGCCAGAACCGCTTGAGCAAAAATTTATAGCCTACGCGATGGCTTTTCCTTCTTTTTTGCCCAATACTTTTACGCCCAATGGTGGAAATGCCTCGTTGAATGTAGCCTACAGATTTTCGGAAAAATTCAATATGGGCATCACAACCAACTACAGTTACCAAAACTTTAATAACTTTCAGACAGGTGGAGGCTTTATAAATGCCTCTATCCGTACTACAGGTGTGGGGCTTTTTGCGCAATATGACATCAATCAAAATTATTTTATTTGGGGTGAATATATCAATTTATACCTCAAAGTAACCGACAGAGCTTTCAATCAAGTTGATCAAAGCTGGTATTCACAACCACTGATAGGCGCGGGAGGCAAGTTGCCGATAGGCGATGGCAGGCGTGGCTTTGCGAGTATGATACTCTTGAATCCACGCGCACTCGGCAATGCCCCTGTTTTACAAACGCCTTACCCTATGTTTGTTACCAGATTTTTATATTATTTTACTTTTTAGCACTTAAGTAGTTGATGGTAATCAGTTGATGGTAATTAGTTGATAGTAATTAGTTGATGGTAATCAGTTGATGGTAATTAGTTGATAGCTAATATACACATACGAAATTGGTTTTGGGATTTTGTCATTTTGAGCGAAGCGAAAAATCTCGTCATTGCAAGGCTATTTGTGAACGAAAGATGTGTATAGCAAGTTTAAAGTCGTAAATCAAATAATAGTAATCAGTTGATAGTTAATAGCAAGTTTAAAGTCGTAAATCAAAAATCGTAAATCTCACTTATGCGCATAGCACTCATCACAGGTGCCACTTCAGGTATAGGCTTGGCAACTGCTGAAGCATTGGCAACCCAAAACTTTAAACTCATTCTTTGCGGAAGGCGGGCAGAGAGATTGCAAGTGCTTGCCGAAAAACTTGCGGTGCATACAGAAGTCTGTACCCTTAGTTTTGATGTGCGCATACATACAGAAGTGGAAAACGCGATAGCTTCCTTGCCTACCGACTGGCAAAATATAGACCTCCTCCTGAACAATGCTGGCAATGCACATGGACTTAGCCCTATCCAAGAAGGCAACATAGCTGATTGGGAAAATATGATAGATTTGAATGTAAAAGGGCTTTTGTATGTATCGCGGGCTGTCTTGCCTGCCATGATAGCCCGTAGGCAAGGGCATATCATACACATAGGCTCGCTCGCTGGGCAGGAGGCATATCCAAACGGCAATGTGTATTGTGCCACGAAGTCTGCAGTCGCTATGCTGGGCGCGACCATGCGCATGGATTTATTCAAACACAACATTCGTGTATCTACTATCAATCCAGGATTGGTAGAAACCGAATTTTCTATGGTGCGCTTCAAAGGCGATACCGCGCGGGCAGGCAAGGTATATGAAGGCTACACATCCCTTACAGCGCAAGATGTAGCTGAAGTCATTGCTTTTGTGGCTACACGCCCCGCGCACGTGAATATTGCGGAGCTGTTACTTTTGCCTACAGACCAAGCCGCCGCCACTATGGTAAATAAAACACTTTAAGGATTTATGATTGACGAATTATATACGTAATCAATGAAAATAACATGATAATTTCACTCACGCGAAGCCACGCTGTAAGCGTCTGTTGGTATTGCCTAACCGCATAAAAGCTCGATAACAGACGCTTACAGCGTGGCTAAATATTCTCAAGTTATTTTTTACTCGTTCCTAATCAATAAATACCTGAAATTCAAAAATCGTAAATCATAAATCATAAATCGTA
>JAAFJK010000414.1 GCA_013298105.1 Cytophagales bacterium | reverse complement strand
TTACGCGAGTAGGCGCGTCTGATAATCTTGCTAAAGGCGAGTCGACTTTTATGGTGGAGATGATGGAAACGGCAAGCATCATGAACAACTTAAGCGACAGAAGTTTGGTTTTGATGGACGAAATAGGCAGGGGAACAAGCACCTACGATGGCATTTCTATCGCGTGGGCATTGCTCGAATACCTGCACAATCACCCGAAATACAGGGCAAAAACGCTTTTTGCTACGCACTACCACGAATTGAACGAATTGGCAAATGACCTCACGCGCATACGCAATTACCACGTTACGGTGCGCGAGTCGGGCAATCGGATTATTTTCTTGCGCAAATTGGCGGAAGGCGGTTCGGAACATAGTTTTGGTATTCATGTGGCGCAAATGGCGGGTATGCCTCCGCAAGTCGTGCAACGCGCCAACGAAATTATGCACTTCCTCGAAGCCCAACGCCACAAACCTGAAGGCGAGTCTGCCTTGCCTGCCCTGCCGAAAGTTACGGAATCGCAACCTATTCAATTCGTGGAAATCTCGCCTGAAATGCAACAAGTGATGACTATTTTGGAGCGCATAGACATCAACACGCTCTCGCCTGTAGAAGCTTTGCTTAAGTTGAATGAGTTAAGGAATTTGGTAAGGTGATTTGTTGATTTTCAACTATATTTGCAGAAAATAAAAACAAAAATGATCCGTTATTATGACAGAACAAAGACGCTTAGAAATTATAGAAACGATACATTTTATGAAAAAAGTGTATCATCTCCATTCTACACAAAACATCATACAAGATGAACAAGAACGTGAAAAGTATCTTTTTGAAATTATTGATACCATTCGTGAACTTGAAGAAGAACTTAAAAATGATTTCGACATTCTAAATTAAAACTATATGAACGAAACCCTTTATAACGAACTTTTAGCTCAATTTCGTTCAGCTAAAAGCCCTGAATTGGAAAAAGTTTTTGAGCAAACTTTTTTAGAGCGCATCAGCCAACAAACACCTGAAGAAGCCAAAGCAGAACTTTCTTTTTTCAAAGAAAAGATTTTAGCTTTGAAAGCTGAAGTAAAAGCTGAAAAAGTCGCTTTGATGGATTAGTTTTGTTTGCTTATGCAAAATAACCTTGCCTACCCACATAGGCAAGGTTTTCGAGCTGAAAATCTATGAAAGAAAAATACTCTCCCATATTCACAAACCCCATTGTAGAAGTTGCTGAACAATGGAAAATGATACGAAAATTTATTGAAAATTGGTGTCAAATCCCGCTTGCTCACTTGGAACAAACAAATGAATTTGAAGCTATTGAACAAGAATTAGAAATGACCTTGCCTGAGTCATTTCGAGAATACATAAATCTTTCAATACAACTGTTACATTCAGATTCACAGATATTTCGAGATTGTTTTGAAGTTGAGTTTCTTGAAGAATTTGAGGCTATTTCTTTGATGTTGCAAGGCGAGGGCGATTTTTATTGGGCAGTTCTTAAAGCTGATTTGAATAGCGAATCGCCCAAAGTGCATGGCTACATTTTAGATGTGGAATGTCTTACAGAAGATAAATTTGAGCCTGTAGGAGCATTGTATCCTTCTATTACATCTTTCTTTTTGAATTATTTAATTGAATATCTGCATTTGCATAAAGGCAGTGGTTTTGGTGTTCAAATCAATGAAACAGAAGCCATTTACCAACATCTAAAATCAGCTTTTGAAAATCACGCAAAATTTGAAGATATTGAAATTTTTGAAAGTGAAAATATGATTGCATTTATGCGAAACAATGGACACACTTTTAGTTTTCATCTTTGGAATGACACTGAAAATCCAGAAATTCCATCTATAATTTCGACATTAGTTAAAAACAAAAAATGGAGTTATGGAAATTTTGGTCCGAAATTTTAGCATAAAAAACTTGCCTGCCCACGTAGGCAAGGTTTTTTTATGCAAAGCAAGCACAATAAAAAATACTTTCAAACGTTCTGTGAAAATGCAATACCTTATCAAAAACTCACTTCAAGAACCCTTACAAAAACTATTGGCTTATGCGAATAGCTTAGGAGTTGAGGTCGTGCTTTACTCTAATTTTGTGCAACCCATTTACCAAGAGGCTTTTCAAAAAGTCAAAAGAACTTTTGCAAGAATTAAGTTTTGATAATATTTTGAAAATAGAAGCATTGGTTTTTGACATTTTAATACATTTACAGGATTTAGGTCGAGCTTATTATTTATACCCAAAAAGGGCATATATAGGTTTCCAACGCCTAACCTTACCACCCAGCCACCGTATCATCTCCCCTGTCATCACTTGCGCCCTGATACTTGCCTGCGGGCAGGGCGAGTATAGCCTCCACTCTGCCGATAGTTTCGGGGCGCGTCATGAACTTGTAGCCTTTTTTCTCCAATGTCTGTATGGTCTGGGCAGGCAAGGTGCGGGGCGCGGGTTCGGTTTGGATAGCATCAGGCAACCATTGATGATGAAAACGAAGCGACTGTACGGCTTGTCTTAACGGCAATTTGTACTCAATGACATTCAAAATTGTCTGAAGTACAGAGGTAGGAATCGTAGAACCTCCAGGCGTACCGACTATCAAAAGCAACTTGCCTGCCCGCTCCACTATAGTAGGAGTCATAGAACTCAGTGGTCGCTTGAAAGGCTGAATCGCGTTTGCCTCTGTTCCTGTAAGTCCATATTTATTGGGCTTGCCTACCTGTGCGCTGAAGTCGTCCATCTCGTCATTCAGCAAAAAACCCGCACCTTCTACCATCACGCGCGAGCCGTAAGCGTCATTCAGGGTGGTAGTAGCTGAGAGCGCGTTGCCCCATTTATCCACAATACTATAGTGTGTAGTTTCTTCGCTGTCTGTAGGCAGGAAAGAGCCAGCTTTGACTTCCTGAGAAGGTTTTGCTTTTTCCCAACTAAAGTCAGCTATGCGCCTTCGGAGGTAAGATTTTTGCAATAAATTGTGGTAAGGTACAGGATAAAAGTCGGCATCTCCTGCATACATAGCGCGGTCTGCGTAGGCAAGTCGCTCTACTTCAGTGAGGGCTTGGATAGATTTTGGGGACTGAAAGCCGTATTTTCCCAATTCAAATTTACCAAGCTCCAGCATCTGGAGGCATTGCAGGAGTATCAATCCGCCTGCAGAGGGCGTGCCTACTGTGATGATGCGGTGTCCTTTGTATTTGCCTACGAGCGGACTACGCCACGTGGGGCGGTACGTCTCGAGGTCTGTAAAAGAAATCAGCCCGCCTCTTTTTTGCATTTCGCGGACTATCTTTTCTGCAATGATGCCCTTATAAAAACCCTCTCTGCCCCTTTCTTGGATTTGCGCGAGCGTGTAGGCAAGGTCTTTGAGGTGCAGGGTATCGCCTGTTTGCCACTTGCCTGCGGGGTGCAGTAGGCAAGGTGTATATGTATTGTATTTTCGAATCGTATCCTGTTCTTTGGTAAGGCGTTTTGCCTCCCGCGCTGTGAGCGGAACGCCCTGCGCCGCTAACTTTTGGGCAGGCGCTATGAGGTCTGCCAAAGGCAATGTGCCAAACTTCGCATGAAGCTCACACATACCCGCTACCGTACCGGGTACGCCCACTGAAAAATGCCCCTTTACGCTTTTGTCATTGCCCACATACATATCGCGGGAGGCAAGGGCAGGGGCTTTTTCTCTGTAATCCAACATACCCACCTCTCCATTTGCTTTGCGATACACCAAAAGACCACCTCCGCCTATGTTACCAGCTATTGGATAGCACACTGCGAGGGCAAACTCTACTGCCACTGCCGCATCAAAGGCATTGCCTCCATTTTTTAGAATTTGTATCCCTATTTGGGAGGCAAGGGGGTGTGCAGATACTATGACACCTTGAGCAAAGGTCGAGTCTTGTGCATTTAACTTACAAGTAGAGAGTACGAGTAAAAAGCACAAAAAAGCGTAGCAATTTTGAAAATACGTTAATGAAAAGTTAATCACCTGTAAATGCGTACTCATGTAATATTTTCAGTAAATTTATTTTAGCAAAGTTAGTAAAATTTGCACTAATCTTGCTATATAATATTATGTAAAGTTTTCCAAAATGACTTATTATAAAACTTTGCAAAAAATTTGACCAAAAAATTTGCAAAACTCCAATAAAATCATTAACTTTGTGAAATATTTGAGCAAATAAACACCCTTGCCATGAAAAAATTTTTTATCCTGACCTGCCTAAGCGCGTCCATTTTGGCAGGTTGCGTATCTACCAAAAAATACGATATGCTACAGTCTGATTATCAAAAAGCAGGAGAGGCACAGCGTAGTTACGAACAAGAACATCGTGTCTTGCAAGTAGAAATCCAAGATATGCGGCAAAAGATAGCCCGCCTTGAGGCTGAAAACAACACACTTGATAGCCTCAATCATATCTTACACCACCGCATTGTGTTTGAAAGCGCAGAAAGCGCGTGGAAAGAAAAATATGAAGTCTTAGAAAAGGCATACAACGCCATCAAATCTCCAGAAAAAATGCGTGGAGAAGAATTGCCCTTGCCTACCCCTAAGACCGAAATCGTACAGCCTAAATTCAACCGAACGCCCCCGCCTGTCGTAACCCGCGAAAAAGGATACAGCAACTTTAAAAATGCTAAAGAGGTCAAAATTCCAGAAACGCCTACGAAAGAGCTTGCTGAAACAGTTAATCCTTCAAAAGAAATTATCACTGCTACAGGAAACGTACATTACCTACATATAAAAATAGGAAAAATATTTGATGAATACAAAGTAGGTGATAAAGCAAGCCAAAAAAAGCAGGAGAAACAGATAGAACTGTCATTGAGTGATGAGCTACTTTTTGAAGGCGAAGCACAAAATAAATTCTCGTCACGTGGCGAAGAAATCTTGCATCGATTGGTATTCACATTTGCACAATATCCAAATATAGAAATAGACCTCACAAGTCAAGGAAGCCAATCGGCAGAAAAAACTGACAAGATAAAGCAAATGTTCAATCAGTTCAATATCCAAGTCAAAGTAGCCAATAAAGACAGTTTGCCTATTGCTTTTGAAACAAGTGGTACACAAAAAGCAAACAATATGCTTACTGTAAAAGTAAACTAATATCATTCACTTATAAAGACATCGCGCATCGCGATGTCTTTATTTTTTGTTTATTGTGAAAGAGGCACGCGGATAACGCGAATTTTACAGATGAGATATAAAAAATCTGTCAAAATCCGTTTAATACGCGTGCTAAAGGCATACACAAAAACGCTACTAATCTTTCAAGTCGTTATCAAATCATAACTAAAGCAAAAAACCTGCCTCACAGCAGGTTTTTTTTATTTTTTCTCCTCAGTTTTCTTTGGTGTAGTCGTTTTCGTTTTTTGGGCTTCTTTGATGTTATTATTATCCAAGATGTTTTTGCCACCTCCACCTACAAAAAAGTTACTGAATATCACTACCACAAAAATACCCGTCATCATTGCCCATGTCATGCGCTCAAGAGGTTGCATTTTTTGGGGTGCGCCAATCATTTGATTTGCTTGACCACCAGAGAATTGTGCTGAAGCACCGCCTTTACTTTCTTGTGAAAGGATAACCAAGACCATCAAACCACACATCAATAGGGCAAGTATAATTAAGAAGATGTACATAGATTTATTTTGATTTTTTAAGAGGTGCAAAGTACGGATTTTTTTTGATAAAAAACAAATTTTTAACGTGCTTTTTCTAAAACTTGCGCATAAAGGGCTTCATATTGGGGCAGAATCTTAGAAAGTTCAAAAGTTTCAGCTCTTGCGAGGGCTTGGGCGCGGAAGGTAGGCAAGTTTTCATCTGCTAAGATATGCAAGGTGTGCCTGACCATAGCCGCTATATCACCTACATCTGCCGTAAAGCCCGAAAATCCATCTATATTCAGCTCTGGTATCCCGCCTACATTGCTCGATACTACAGGTACTTGACAAGCCATCGCCTCGAGTGCCGCAAGTCCAAAACTTTCAGACTCGGAAGGCATCAAAAACACATCAGCCGTAGATAATACTTCCTCCACTGCATCAAGTTTACCCAAAAAGCGCACGTCTTGGGTTATATCCAATTCACGACTGAGCATTTCCATGCTTGCCCTTTCGGGTCCATCGCCTACCAGTAGGAGTTTGCTGGGGATTTTTTTTCGTACTTCTGCAAATACGTGCAAGACATCTTGAATCCGTTTTACTTTGCGGAAGTTGGAGGTGTGGACAAGGAGTTTTTCGTTTTGTGGACAAATCGCCATCTTGAAATGTCCTTTGTCTTGCCTACGAAAACGCTCAAGGTCTATAAAATTGGGTATGACGTGAATGTCTTTTTTTACGTCAAAGTGGGCATAAGTATCTTGTTTGAGGCTTTCGGAAACAGTCGTAACGCCATCAGATTGATTGATGCTAAACGTAACAACAGGCTCAAAAGAAGGGTCCTTGCCTACCAGCGTGATGTCTGTACCATGCAAAGTCGTAACCACAGGGACAGTAATGCCTTGCGTAAGCAGGATTTGCTTTGCCAAAAAAGCGGCAGAAGCGTGCGGGATAGCATAGTGTACGTGCAGGAGGTCTAACGCCTGATAACGTGCTACTTTTACCATTTCGCTTGCCAGTGCCAGCTCATAAGGTGGATACTGAAAAAGCGGGTAATTTGGCACATACACCGCATGATAGTACAAATTGGCATCAAAAAAATTCAGTCTTACAGGTTGGTTGTAAGTAATAAAATGTATGTGATGCCCCTTCGCGGCGAGGGCTTTGCCAAGTTCAGTAGCTACTACGCCACTTCCCCCAAAAGTAGGATAACAAACAATGCCTATTTTCATATATGCAAAATACGCTAAAAAAAAGGACATAGCTTGTTACTTGTCTGTTAATTTTTTAGCAACAAAAGCTCGTCAACTGCTTTGTAGGCTTCTTCTTCAATGGCTTCGATTTTTTTTGCTACGGTGGGCAAGCCACCATTGCCTTCGCGCACCATGTACTCCAAGTTCAAGCAAAGCGCAGTCATGCGCGAAACGCCTAAGTTTCTGCTACTTGATTTGTGTTTGTGGGCAAGGTGCTTGAGTAAGTCCATTTTTTTCTGCTCGTAGGCAAGGCGCATTTGTGGAATCTCCTCACGGACATCACGCACAAAAGCATCAATCAAATTATTTAAAAAAGAAGCATCTGTGGATAGACTTCTTAAATAATCTATAGTGTCTGTATCGATTACACTCATAAGAATATTTTGGGATTGTTGAAATTGACAATCAATTTTTTAGAATTTATATACTTTGCACACACGAGATTTCATGCGGTATTTTTATAGAATATAGGCTTCGCATGAAAACGAAAAAACCGAACGTTTTGTTGCTTTTTTTGAAGCCCTTTAAACTAAATAAAATATTTGCAGTCTAATCTACAAATATATTTCAATAATCAATATGAAACGTAATCTCCTCTTTCTGTTTGCTATAACTATAGTATGCTTTATAGCAAACACCGCAAACGCCCAACGCCCGCGACATGGCAAGCATCCGCACCACGCCAAAAACCCCGAAATGCGCAAAGAAATACGTGCATACACCCGCGAAAATATCTTGCCTACCCTGCGCGAACAACGCCTAAAGCTCGATAGCTACCTCACAGAAGCCGAAAAAACGGAAATTGCCCAACTCCGCCAACAGTTCAAAGCCCACCGAAAATCAAGACATCAAAAAGATGAAAAAGCACTTGAAGCAACTGACCTAAAACCGCTACGCGAAAAATTGAAAGCCATTGCCCAAAAATATGAAACGCAAATAGACAAACTGCGTGAAGAAATCGCCCCAAAAATGAAAAATTGGAAAGCAGACATGGAAAAAATTGCCTCCAAACACCTAAAACCCGAAGAAGTGGAACACGCAAAACATAAAATGGGCAAACAATGGCGCATGAGAGGCATAGCGTTTTTGTTGATGCCTACTGAAGAACCCGAAGACCGTAAAGAAAGCAAAAAACAAGCAAGTGAAGCTGTAGATGCGTTTATTTACCCTAATCCTACTCAAGAAACACAACAACTCAAAATAAAAATCAAAGAGGCAGGCAAGGTAAAAATCACGCTTTTTGACAGGCAAGGCAATGTAGTCCAAAATGTATTTGAAGGTGAAAAGACTGCAGGAGAGCATATTTTTGACATCAACATCTCCAAACTCAGCACAGGCAATTATACCTACCAAATCAGTACACCTACAGGACAAACCACCAAAAAACTAATCAAAAAATAACCCCAATCTTCAGTCCCTTCAGCTATCTGAAGGGACTTTTTTTTGCTTTTTAGAGTAGCCTAAATAAAAAATTTTATTTTTTTTAACATTTTATGTTATTGAAAATCAAACAATTACATTAAACACACTTCAAAAGCACTTCAAAAAAGCAACGAAAATTCTTTTTTTTGCGTTCAAATGGTATATCTTTACGAGCGATTTGAAAGTTTAGTATTATAAAGCTATGAAAGCCCAGCCCAAAAATCTACCTTATATACACACACAAACAAAATATATTGTAACCTAAACTTAGCTTAGTTAAAAAAATCTTGTATGCGTATTGCGATTGTGTTAAACACTTCTTGGAACATCTATAATTTTCGCTTTGGACTTGTAAAAGCACTCCTTACTGAAGGTCATGAAGTAATAGCTATAGCCCCAGAAGACAAGTATTCTGCCGCGTTGGTAGAGCTTGGTTGTGAATTTTATCATGTAAAAATGCAAAACAAAGGCTCTAATCCTTTCAAGGACTTGGGTTATATGTGGCAACTTTACAAAATTTATCGTAAATCTAAGCCTGATGTAGTCTTACAATTTACCATAAAACCCAATATTTATGGCACTTTAGCCGCCTTCCCCCTAAGAAAACTCATCAGCAACAACGTTTGTGGACTCGGAACGGTATTTTTGCACGATAACTTTACTGCCAAAATAGCCCGAAGCCTCTATAAACTCTCGTTTTTACTGCCCAACAGGGTGTTTTTCCAAAATGAAGATGATTTACAGCTTTTTGTGGATAAAAAACTCATCAAAGAGCGCGTAACAGACCTTGTGCCAGGTTCAGGCGTACCTTTAGAAAAATTCCAGCCCAGCCCCTTTGAGCGCAACGAAAAATTTACCTTCCTCATGGTATCTCGCCTGCTGTATGACAAAGGCATACACGAATACATCGAAGCCATCAGATTACTGAAGAAGGCAGGCAAGCAAGCGCAATTCCAAATCTTAGGAGCTATAGAAACAGACGCAAATTTGGGCGTGTCGCAAGCCGAAGTAACGGCTTGGGAAAAAGAAGGCTTGATTACTTATTGGGGAACTACCGACAATGTAGCCCAATATGTCCAAAAAGCCGATTGTGTTGTCTTACCTTCCTACCGTGAAGGCACACCGCGCTCGCTCCTCGAAGCCGCAAGTATGGCAAAACCATTGATTGCTACCAACATAGCAGGCTGTCGCCAAACCATTGATGACCAAATAAATGGATTCCTTTGTGAAGTCAAAGACCCACAAAGCCTCGCTGATGCTATGCAAAAAATGCTCGAACTCTCTCCCGAAGCTCTCCAAGCGATGGGGCAGGCAAGTAGAGATAAAATGGAACGGGAGTTTGATGAGAAAATCGTAATTGATAAATACCTACGTATCATCAAAAGTTACGAAATACTCCGCAAACGCCAAGCACAAAAGAAAAATCCATTGCCCCAGCCCGAACCCACGCCTACAGACATCACCCCCCAATATGCTTAAAGACAATAAAACCGACTAATTAAAATTTTTTACACCCTAAAGAACAAGGCGAAAGTCTTGTTTTTTTGCCAAAAATCAAAAATAAAATATACTATAATCCAAAAATAAACGTTTTTCTGCTATACTTTATCTACAAATTTGGCTTTTCAAAAAAAAACTACTAATTTTGGCACAGTTTTGTAGAAAGTATAAATAAAACAAAACCTAAATACCATTCATTCCGTATAAAACACTAAAACATAAATAATAAAATTTTAAACAGGTCATGATGAATAAACAATTTTTGTGGTTAAAGCGCGTAAGCCTTTTGGTGCTTTCCGCCGCGCTCTTGCAATCATGCTTCTTATTCAAAAAGAAGGGGGGCAATCCGACAAGTACCAACCCTGGAGAAGCAAGTATGGTAACGGGTATCAAGTACAATGACGAAGATAACGCCGCCATCAGCTTCCAAGTAAAAGAATACGAAGGACAACCAGACGCACCTAACATGATATTCATAGAAGGTGGACGATTCGTGATGGGTTCGAGCGAAGAAGATATTTTATATACGCGCGACAACGTAGAGCGTACAGCAAGTATCCAGTCTTTCTTTATGGACCAGACCGAAATGGCAAACATCCACTGGCTTGAGTACATGGCATTCTTCGAAAAACCTGAAAACGCGGCTCGCCTGCCTCAAGGTTTTTCCGACTTAGAAACATTCCGCAAACAAGTGCTTTTGCCTGATACCACAGTATGGGCAAGCGAATTAGCCTTCAATGACTCTTATGTAGCCAACTATCTCCGCTACCCTGGATTCCGTTTTTTCCCTGTAGTAGGCGTTTCTTGGATGCAAGCCAAAGAATTTTGCAAATGGCGTACTTCTATTGTGAACGAAAACTTCGCAAAAGCGGCACAAGAAAAAGGCAAAGTAGAATCTATACCGAACTTTGAAGCAGGCGAAAAAGCACGTTTGGAAGATGGGTATGCAGTACCCGATTACCGCCTTCCTACAGAAGCAGAATGGGAATACGCCTCTAAAGCACTTGTAGGTACACAATACAATGACGAAAACCAATCAAATGGTCGTGTATATCCTTGGGACGGACACGCAGTGCGTAATCCTTACGACACAAAACAGTACGAAATGGGCTATATGTTGGCTAACTTCAAACGTGGACGTGGCGATTATGCGGGTATCGCAGGCAAGTTGAATGATGGTGCATTGATTACAGAATATATCTTTGCGTATCCTCCAAATGATTATGGCTTGTATAACATGGGTGGCAACGTAAGCGAATGGGTAGAAGACGTATATCGTGCCAATGCCTTCATAGATGTAGATGATTTGAACCCTGTACGCCGTCAGCGTTTGGATAGCTTAAAACTTACCAACGACACAAGCAAATCTGTCTATATTGACCCCGCTATCCCTACACCTGCAAACAAAAACATGAACCCTTACAACCCGCAAGCAACACGCCCCAACTCATTGGTTGATGACAATGTGCGCGTTTACAAAGGTGGTTCTTGGAGAGATGTAGCTTATTGGTGTTCTCCTGGTACACGCCGTTTCTTGGACAAAAACGAAAAAACAAACTATATTGGCTTCCGTTGTGCTATGATCATGGCAGGCGAGCGTGATGGCGAAAACCGCCGCAAACAATCACTTTCAGGCAGATAATCTTATAAATTAAAATCTAAAAAAACTCCTCAACAAATTGAGGAGTTTTTTTATTTTATGGGAGATTTTTAGTAAAAAAAACTCCTTTATATGCAAATAATATGTATATTTGCAATAAAATTTATCAATATGTAGAAGAACGAGTAAAAAATAACTTGCTAATTTTGTTGCAATAATCATTACAAAACACCATCTCACTGTTTGCGTGCTTCTATTGCACCTCGTATAAACCCAAAATTTTTAGCATCTTATTTTCTACTCGTTCCAGAGCAAAATTTTTACAATAATTCGTACCTCATATTTCAAACCTCTTACTATGACTTCTCAAAAAGAACTTGCAGCAAAATTATATGCTGACTTCTGGGCTTGGTTTGCCCAAAACGCATCTTCTTTCCATAAAATCATCAAGCGCGGAGATTTTACAGAAATGGAAGAAAAATTTTTGGACTCTGTGATTCCACACGTGAAGGCAATGAACGAAGATTTTACCTGTATGGTGGGTATGATTGAAGACGACATAGCCGAACTCATCGTTACACCTGATGGCATTGTTTATGCCATTCCGTTTGTAGAGGAGTTTATTGCCGCCGCGCCTGCCATAGAAGGCTGGACATTCACTGCCTTGAAGCCTAATATCAGTGACAATGATGAAGGCTTTGGAATATCTATGGCAGACTACGAATTTAATGCGCAAACGCTCTCTTTCTACTCGCCTATAGACACTGCTTATCCTGATTCAATTCAAATCATCTTAGTCCATCAGGATTTCAAAGTAGCTGACAAAGAGGTTCTTTTGCATGGCGCGTTTATCTTTTTGGACAATTATTTGGGCGAACTCAAAGTAGTAACCATGATTGATGACGTAGAAGTCAGTGGTAAGCCTACAAATGGAGAGGAACTTATACCCATCACAAAACTGAAAAGTTTTTTGGAATGGAAAGCAAAAGAAGTAACTGAAAAGTATGAAAAAATCACACATTCTACAGCGCATGACAGCTTCAAGGTAGTCATGGGCAAGTACCCTGATGGACGAATGTTGTTTGGCTCTTTCAATGAAGTCCTGCTGGAATGGGATAAAACTCCTGCATATCCTTGGATAGCAGAAATATCTATGTTTTTTGATGAGGAAAGTGAACTTATACAAGAAATAGACGAGGAATTGACAGCACTTTTGCCAGAGGTAGAAGGGCATCTGTACATAGGCAGAAAAACAGTGGGCGACAGGAAAGATGTCTATTTTGCCTGCAAAGATTTTCGCAAGCCTGCCTTTGCTTTGCGTGAGTTCATAGCAAAATATGAAGACGACCTTCAGGTCGAAGTTAGTATCTTAAAAGATAAGTATTGGAAAGCATTTCAAGCGTTTCGTAAAAAATAGTTTTAGCCCGCCTTGCCTGCCCCATTCGGTAGGCAAGTTTTTTTGTTTCTTTCAGTAAAAAAGTATATCTTTGCCCCATGAGAAAAAGTGTACGACTATTACTTATTTATTTTTTTATCTTTGCTTCGCAAACAACACTCGCCCAGCAAGAAAAACCTAAACTTGTAGTGGGCATCATAGTCGACCAAATGCGCTATGATTACCTATCGCGTTTTTATGAAAAATTTGGCGAAAATGGTTTCAAGCGACTCGTGAACAAGGGCTTTCAATGCCACAACACACATTACAATTATATCCCTACCGAAACTGCACCTGGACACGCCTCCGTTTTTACAGGCAGTAGCCCCGCATTTCATGGCATAGTGGCGAATACTTGGTGGGAAAACAAAAAATACACCTACTGCGTAGGCGATACCGAAGTAAAAACTGTAGGGGAGGAAAGTTCAGCAGGCGAGATGTCCCCCCGCAATCTCTTAACTACCACTTTTGCAGACCAACTGCACATAGCTTCCAATCAACAAAGTCGCGCTTTTGGTGTATCTATCAAAGACAGAGGTGCAATATTGCCTGTAGGACACGCCGCAAAATCTGCCTTTTGGTATGATAAACAGAGTGGGAAATTCATCACAAGTACCTACTATACCGAAAAACTACCCGATTGGCTTCAGCAATATAACAATCTCCGCCGTCCCGACCAGCTCATAGAGTTGGGCTGGAACTTACTCTTGCCTGCTGACCAATACACGGAGGCAGGCAAGGATTTGAACGATTTTGAAAGTCATTTTCCTACCAAAGAAAAGTCCGTATTCCCCTATAATCTCAAAGAAATACGCGAAAATATCAAAAAAACACAGCTCAAACAATCCATCTATGATATACTTGTAGCTACTCCCGCAGGCAATACACTCGTAAAAGAAGTAGCTACACGCTTACTAAAAGAGGAAAAACTCGGCAAAGGCAAAGCCACAGATGTACTTACGGTTAGTTTTTCAAGTCCTGACCTTGTGGGGCATTATTTTGGACCTCAATCTGTAGAGTTGGAGGATATTTATTTGCGCTTAGACCGCGAAATAGCCGAACTTTTGCAAAACCTTGATGAGCAGGTAGGCAAGGGCAATTATTTGCTCTTTCTTACGGCAGACCACGCAGGAGGCGATGTACCCAAATACCTAAAGACTATGAAGATTCCGAGTGGGTATTTTGATGACAAGCAACTCAAAACTGACCTACAGACTTACCTTGCCTCCCTCTATGGCGAAGGCGAGTATTTAGACGTAGTGGAATCTAATGGCATCTATTTGAATAAAAAAAATATAGAAGCCAAAAAGCTCAATATCAACGAATTAGAGGATAATATTGCCGCTTTTGTGCGCGAGAAAGAAGGTGTTTTTGATGCCATTCCCGCCCACAAATTACACTATCAAACGCACTCCACAGGGCTTTGGAGTATGGTACAAAAAGGACACTATCACAAGCGAAGCCCCCAAATTCACGTGATTTTAAAGTCAGGCTGGCTCGAAAAAGGTTGGGAAGAAAGAGGTGGTACAAGTCATGGCACACCCTTCAGGTATGATACCCACGTGCCTTTACTTTGGTATGGTTGGAATATCCCAGAAGGCAAAAGTACACGCAGGCGCGTAGAGATAGTGGATATTGCGCCTACAGTCTGTAGCTTTCTCAAAATTCAGTTCCCAAGTGGTGCGTATGGCGAGCCTGTCAAAGAACTTTTTGAATAGTTTGGAAAAAAAGAAAAAAAAAATTAGCTTTGCACTTCAATTATAGTTTTATATTTTTAACTCTTATGGGACTCGAAATTACGGGAAAACTCTTTAAATTACAGCCTGAAGTTACAGGTGAAGGCAAAAACGGCACTTGGCGCAAACAAGAATTTGTGATAGAAACCTTTGATGCCTACCCCAAAAAGGTGTGTTTTGAACTTTGGGGCGATAAATTGCGTATGCTTGATGGCTTCAATGAAGGCGATACTATGAAAGTGAGCTTTGACATAGAATCAAGACCTTACCAAGACCGTTGGTTCACAGGGGCAAAAGCATGGCGCGTAGAGCGCGATAGCGAAGGAAGTAATACAACTTCTTCTAACAGCAGCAGTAGCAACAATAATACGCGCACGAACGCACCCATAGATAAAGACCCTTTTCCTGATGAGCTAAGTTCTACAGGGGGTAGTGGTGGCGAAGATTTGCCCTTCTAATGCTATAATTTATAAAACTTCTTTTCTTAAAAGAAGTTACTAAAACTTCTTTTGAGAAAAGAAGTTTATAATAGACTTCTTCCAAAAGAAGTCTATTTTTTATGATTCTTCAAAATCCACAATCACTTTTGGTTGTCTGACAATTTTTGTGGTAGTGCTGAGTTTGTCATGGTGAGCAAAGCGAACAGTAACAAAGTGCGCTCTTTTTTCCCTCCACAAAAATTGTCAAAGCACCTAACTTTTGAAGATTCGTACCTTGTAAATCACAATTCGTAAATTATAAATCCCCTCATGCTGAGTTTTTTTAGAATAAGTACCGCTTACAAATACGCTTTTTGGTTTTTATTATTGCTTGCTTTGCGCTTGCCTATCGTGCTTTGGGGGGTGCCTGTCCTGAATCCTGAACTGAAGTGGGTTATCGTGGCAGAACAAATGCAAAGAGGCTTCGCACTTTATACGGATATTTGGGACAATATTCCCCCGCTTACTGCCTTAGTAAACTGGCTTTTGTATGTAGTGGCAGGTCGAAATTTCTTTGTTTCCCATATTTTTGTTACGTTTTTGATAGCTGTCCAAGCGATTGTATTCAATCAAATCTTGCAAAGTAGGCAAGTTTTTAACGAAAAAACGCTCTTGCCTGCCCTGCTGTATGGGGCGTTCATGAGTCTATTTTTAGATTTTTATGTGCTGAGTGCGCCATTGCTTGCGAATACTTTTTTGATGATTGCGTTGGGTTATATATTTGCGCACCTTTCCGAAAAAAGGCGCATCAATGCTGTCTTTGAGATAGGGGCTTATACAGGGATTGCGACTTTGTTTTATTTTCCAAGTTTTACTTTTTTGCTTGTACCCACTTTTGCGTTTATGCTTTATACGCCTACCGCCGCGAAGGACTATCTTTTGATGTATGTGGCGTTTTTTTTCACGATAGGCATCGCATTTTTGGCGTTTTTCTTGACGGGTAGCGAATATGATTTTTGGGTGTGCTTTTTTGCTTCACACCTTCAGTCGCACACTTATCAATATATGGATTTGTTGGAATTACTGGTTTTGATAACACCTTTAGTATTATTGATGTTGTTTTTTGTTGGGCAATCGCGCAGTTATCGAAATTATACAAATTATCAAGACCGTTGCCAAAATGTACTATTTTGGTGGTTTTGGGTGGGGCTTTTCAATGTGGTGCTGAGTCGGGAACTTTCGGCTTTTAGCTTTATGCCTATGCTGTTGGCTTTTGTGGGGACATTTACGCACTTTGGGCTTCAGTTTCAGGTGCGTTGGATAACCGAATTGATTTTTTTGGTACTGGTGGGTGCGTATCTGTTTTTTACTTATACTACCCAGCACAAGCAAGAAATAAGGCTCAAGATTCCTTTTGTAGAGTGGGCAAACTGGCGTTTGACCTTGCCTGCCCAGCGACTGATAGCCGAATCTACAACCGAAAACAAGGCTTTGAAAGGCAGGAAAGTTTGGGTAAGTGGTTTTGGGGTGGGTACTTATTTGTATGCCAAACCTGCTACACCTTACCTACATAGGGCATTGGCTGATAGACATTTAGCCCACCTGAAAGAGTACAATACGCTTGCGGCA
>JAAFJK010000347.1 GCA_013298105.1 Cytophagales bacterium | reverse complement strand
GTCATCGTAAACCTTACCACTTATGACAAATAACCCGTCCTTTTCAATCAGCCCTCCGCAACTATTCAGCAGGTAAAGGGCGCATATAAAAACAAAATACTTTTTCATAGCTATTCAAGGATTAATTTTTGGGTAAGGGTTTGGTTGTTGTAGGTAAGCAAAAGCAAGCAAGCGCGAGCCTATAGCCCGCACTTGCCTACTACTTCTGTCAGTCTATCTTGAGTTCGTACTCAAAAGGAGAGTTTTCACAAGTAGGGAAAGGTACTCGAACAATGTTATAATCTGGTATTTCATCTGCACCTGACTTAATTGATTTTTGAAAACCTGCCCAACTTATGCCATAATTTATACCTACTTCAGGTCTGCCTCCTTTTGTCCAAACAATAATGTTTTTTCCATTTTGTGGTGCAATAATCTTTTCATAATTAGGTGCATTACCTCCTATTGTTTTTGGACTTATATAAAGCGTATCTTGATTGGTATAAGTTTTACTACACCTCAATTTCACTTTTATCTGTGTATTTGAGTTTAGATAAAAATCTTTATCTGTATAGTTTTCCACCTTGTTACTTCCTTTAAACCTGTGTAGGTCTATAGGCGCGTACAAATTAATGGCAGGATTATCAGGGATACGCAAAGCAACTTCATTACTTGTTACTGCTTTATAGTTGATGCTGAAACTACCATCATCTCCTGTGGTTGTACTGCCTACTGTCGTGATAGTTTTAGAATAACCATATTCAACCTTGATTACTTCAAGGGGTTTGTTTGCGTAGGGGCTTTTAGCACAATTATGATACACTTTCCCACTTATCACAAATAACCTGTCCTTTTCAATCAGCCCTCCGCAACTATTCAGCAGGTAAAGGGCGCATATAAAAACAAAATACTTTTTCATAGCTATTCAAGGATTAATTTTTGGGTAAGGGTTTGGTTGTTGTAGGTAAGTAAAAACAAGCAAGCACGAGCCTATAGCCCGCCCAGTTCGTTTAAGTGTGTATAATCATTTGTAAATCAGTATGTTAGTTGAAGTTTCTAACTTCAACTTAGTGGTTTTGCGGTCTGCGACCGCTACGCCAAAGGCGCAAAAACTGCGCTACTGCAGTCCTTTTTCTTGCCTACCTGTGCGCGGGTAGGCAAGATTTTTGTGCTAAAATGTGTGTGGAAATGTAAACTGTGCGCCTTTGGCGTAGCGGTTACAAACCGCAAAACCTTTGCATTGAAGTTGGAAACTTCAATGAACGTACTATTTTTAATTTTATGGATAGACTTAAACGAACTGGGATAAAAATTATCGATTTCCATCTGTAGTGAGGTTGCAGGTTGCAGGTTGCAGGTTGGTTTTGTTGCTTCATGAAGCAGGCAAGGTTAAAGGGTGTAAAAATGTATAGGGTTGAAAACTTAACATTTACGGCTTTGCAAGTTAGGCATTTTGTAGCATAGTGGCAAATTATTTTTTGGTTATTTTTTATCTGTATGATTTTGAACCACTTTCTCAAAAAAACAGTTTCTTAACCATCAGGTATCTTTAAACTCCACCCCTCAATCTCTCAATATATGAAACTTTTACTGTCTATTTTGTGCCTCTTTTGCTTTACCTTTGCGGTCGTGCCTCACAAACTTGCCTACCAAATTTTTGATGCAAAAGGCAATGCCACTACCTACGAAACACTGCTCAAAGAAGCCTCCAACGCTGATATAGTGCTTTTTGGAGAACTCCACAACAATCCTATCTGTCATTGGCTACAGCTCGAACTTGCCAAAGATTTGGCAAAAGAAAAAGGCAAAAATCTGCTCATGGGCGCGGAAATGTTTGAGGCAGACAATCAACTCGTGATGAACGAATATACCCAAAAACTCATCAACGAAAAACAACTCAAGGACGAGTCCAAGATGTGGAATAATTTTTCTACAGATTACAAGCCCTTGGTAGAGCTTGCCCGCCAGCAAGGACTGCCCATGATAGCCACGAATATCCCCCGCCGATACGCCTCTATAGTATCTAAGCAAGGCATCGAAGCACTCGATAAACTGCCTGCAGAGGCAAGGGCTTTCATAGCACCCACGCCCATCAAAGTCGACCTTACCTTGCCTGCCTACGCAAGTATGGTAAAAATGATGAGCGGAGATGCACCGCATGGCAGTCCACAAATGAAGCCTGAATATTTTGCCCAAGCTCAAGCCTGCAAAGATGCGACTATGGCACATTTTATACTCAAGTATTGGCAGGCAGGCAAGTCTTTTTTACACTTTAACGGCTCTTTTCATTCAGACAACTATGAAGGGATAGTTTGGTATCTGAAGCAAGCTAATCCAAAGCTAAAAATCATGACTATCGCCTCCATAGAGCAACCAGAGCTAAAAACACTTGCCAAAGACCACCTAAATAAAGCAAACTTTGTGTTGGCTATTCCTGAAAATATGACCAAAACTTATTAGACTTCTTGCGAAAGTGCTATTTTTGATACCTCAACCCTGCCCTTCTCCAAGTGGAGAAGGGTTAAAAATACTTTCGCAAGAAGTCTATTAGAAGATACAAAACCCGCCAAGCGTTTTGAAGGCTTGGCGGGTTTAACGGTTCAAAATAAAAATGGTACTATTTCAAGAAATAATAAGTCATAAATTAGTGTTTTGTCTTGTTTTGAGCATCTACGTGGTTTTTGATACGTAAAACATTCACAAACATAGCGATTGCGAATAAAGACAACAAGGAAGGAAACATATTGTTTGGGTTTAGTGAAACATAATTCCGATACAAAGGTAGTAAAAACCTACCATAATGCCATCACTTCCGAATAATATTTTGCATAAAAAACCTTGTGTCGCTGGTGTTTTTGATAATTTTATAGCTGTAATTGTACTTTTCTAATACATTTACTTCTTATTTCGCTCCTCTCTCCGTTGCCTTGCCTTCAAAATATCATTCGAGGAACCACGCGGGATAGCGTTTATAAGCCTGCGCGTATAGGGCGTTTTTTGGGACTCATAGATTTCATTGGCATAATCTATTTCTTCTATTTTGCCTCTGTTCATGACTATGATGCGGTCTGCCATGAACTTCACGACTGAGAGGTCGTGCGAGATGAATATATACGTAAGCTGAAATTCAGCTTTCAAATCATTCAGAAGGTTCAGCACTTGTGCCTGCACCGATACATCGAGTGCCGAAACCGACTCATCAGCAATGATAAGTTTAGGCTTCACAGCGAGTGTCCGCGCGATACATATTCGTTGGCGTTGCCCACCCGAAAACTCATGTGGATAGCGGTAAAAATGGTCTGGTTCTAAATTCACTTTTTCCAAAAGCTCCATCGCCCACTCCTTGCAGTGCGCGTAGGTAGGCAAGAGCTTGTGTATCTGCATAGGCTCAATGATAGCCTGCCCGATAGTCATACGTGGGTTCAAGGACGAATACGGGTCTTGAAAAATTATTTGCATTTCGCGCCTCATTTCCCGCATTTCGGTTTTATTGAGGGCGTTGATGTGTTTTCCGTTAAAGTGAATATCGCCTGCAGTCGGCTCTACCAAGCGCAGTATAGTGCGCCCCAGTGTGGTTTTGCCACAACCCGACTCGCCTACCAAGCCTATAGTTTCACCTTTATAGACCTCAAACGTTACATCATCTACAGCATTGAAGTATCCTACAGTTTTTCTAAAAAGCCCTTCTTTGATAGGAAAATAGGTCTTAAGGTTTTTGACAGTGAGGATAGGTTTTTGTTTGGCAAGTGCTTCGTTGTGTTCTTCTATTTCTTCCTCACTTATGAAGTTATACAGCAAAGTTTCGCCCAGCGTTTGGCGGTTTTTTTCTACGATTTCGCCTTCTTTGTTTAGTTCCATGAAGTCGCTGACGGTAGGCAAGGTGCGCATCTTTATATCGAGGCGCGGTCGGCACGCCAAAAGCCCTTTGGTATAAGGGTGTTGTGGGTTATCAAAAATATTCAGCGCGTCATCTTGCTCTACTACCCTGCCTTTGTACATCACCAGCACATCATCTGCTATCTCAGCCACCACGCCCAAGTCGTGTGTGATAAAAATAACCGCCGTATCGTGGTCATATCTCAAGCCTTCCAGCACTTCCAATATAGCCTTTTGTACCGTAACATCAAGCGCGGTAGTAGGCTCATCTGCTATGATAAGGCTCGGCTGGCAGGCAAGTGCCATAGCTATCATAACGCGCTGTTTTTGCCCACCCGAAAGCTCATGTGGGTAGGCGTTGTATTTGCGCAAAGGGTCTGGCAATTTTACCTTTTTAAAAAGCTCAATCACTCTTGCCTGCGCCATTTCGCGGGTTATATTTTCGTGTGAAAGTATGGCTTCAGCTACTTGATTTCCGCACGTATAAACAGGATTCAGCGAAGTCATAGGCTCTTGAAATATCATGCCTATCTCCGCGCCTTGTATTTTTCGAAGGTCATCTTTGGAAAGTTTAGTCAAATCCACCCGTCCGAACTGCCTGGATTCAAACCAAATCTCGCCTGTCATCTGGCACTTTTTGTTTCCGCGAAGTAGCCCCATGATAGCCAAAGCCGTAACAGATTTGCCAGAGCCTGACTCGCCTACGATGCTTATCGTTTCGCCTTTTTGGAGTCGAAGGTTCAAGTCTTGGACAGCCAAAACGGTTTCTTTTTCTGTTTCGAAAGTGATATGTAGATTCTTGATTTCAAGCATACCCGCAAAAATAGATAACTTTTGGGATTTTCAAAGTTATTCCACCTCAATCGTTTCATTTTTGATAAATTCGTACAACTCTTTAGGCTTTTCGGGCAGGTTCTCAAAAGACCAATCTACAGTTTTTAAAAGTTCCAACAAGGTATTTATCTTACCCTCGAGCGCAAAATAGCGGTTCACAACTATGATTCGCTTCTTGTGCAATACACAATAGCCTGCCTGAAAGTTGCCTTTTTCATAGCGCACAGGGTAGCCTGCGTGTTCGAAGATACTTTCTAAGTCTGTCAAAAACTTAGGCGTATAGCGGATTTTCATGCCGTTATTTTCTTTACAAGTTCTACTAAAGCATCAAAATCAATTGGTTTTTGCAAATAATAATCAATGCCTACAGCTTTGAAGTCGTCTTCTGAGTAGTTTTTGGCATTGCCTGTGATGGCTACTATAGGTATCGTGGCTTTTTCGGGGGCAGGCAAGGTGCGTATCTGTTTGGTACACTCGATGCCGTCCATTTGGGGCATACTGATGTCCATGAGTATGACTGCAAACGTTTCATTCTCAAGTTTTTGCAAAACCTCTTTGCCATTTTTGGCTATCGTGATTTCAAAATTTTGAAATTCTAACACTTTGCGTGCGATATTCTGAATGACAGAGCTATCTTCAGCGATAAGGACTTTTTGCATGGCGTATTTGTAAGAATTATTTTAGTGCAAAGATAGCATTATATTCAAAAAAATTATTCAATTTTGTGAAAAACCTTTCCTTTCAGTATAAATTTTGCTTCAAAATAAACATAGCCCAAAAATTACCATGCACACATTCCAAGACCAAGATCTGAAAGATAACTACCCAAATGAGCAAGCAGCCGCACAGGATTTCCAAACCAAATACGCGCTCATCAACGAGGCAGGCGAGGAAGTTTTACCTTTCCTTTATGATAAAATTACTTATGAACACACTTTAAAAATCTATCTGATAGAGCAAGGCAACTTATCAGGCTTTGCAAACCAAAAAGGAGAGATGGTGTTGTCTTGCTTATTTGATTTGGACTATGTTTTGGCGTTCTTACAAAAATAACCACCATAAATTGTAATTATTTAGCCCCCTACCCCAAAGGGGAGAATTATCTCCAAATTTCGCCTATTTTAGTGTTTTGGTAGGCAAGTTTAAATGCAAACTTACACAAAAAATCCCCTTTGGGGCTGGGGGCTAAATAGTTACCATAAATTTAATACTTCGTGTGTTCAAACTTCCTATGTCTATAGAAAGCCTTAGTCCTCAAGACGTGCAGGCTATCAATAAGTGGGTAAATGCCAATAATTTTAGTTCAATCATGGTGTTGATTGTGCTTTTGCTATCATGTGCAGTGGCGGCATATATTTCGTATCAATATCGAAGTTCTAACGCGCTTTGGGTGGCTCTTTTTACCTTGGCAGGGTGCGGGTTTGATAGGTTCTTCTCTGCTTTTTTATTCTCATGCAGGCAAGACCTTGCGAGAGAAGAAGAAAAGGGTACTTTTCGTAACCATTACCGAAAAAATGAAAACAAGAGAACGCGCCTTTCGAAATGAGCAAAAGCACACAGATGTCTATGCACTACATTTTGGTTCTGAACGCCTCCTAATATCTCAAGACGAATGGGACACCTACCAAGTAGGCGACAAAATCAAGTTCGATATATTCCTTGACCAAGACCTTTATTTTAGAAAAGAAAAAATACAAAATTAAAATAGACTTCTTGCGAAAGTCTATTTTCCTTCCTCAAAAAATACTTTAGGAATGAAAATAAAATAACATGATAATTTCACTCACGCGAAGCCACGCTGTAAGCGTCTGTTGGTATTGCTTAACCGCGTAAAAGCTCGATAACAGACGTTTACAGCTTAGTCGTTCATTAACAAGAAGTCTAATATAAAAAAACCATCAAAATCCGCTTAATCTGCGTTACCCGCGTGCTAAAAGCATACAAAAACGCTACTAATCTTCAAAGTCGTTATCAAATAAAAGGGCTTTAAACAGGTAAAAAATA
>JAAFJK010000270.1 GCA_013298105.1 Cytophagales bacterium | reverse complement strand
TGACCAATCGCAAAATATTTATGGGATAGGGCAAGAAGCCGAATATAGTCGTAAGTTTGCGTTCTTTCATTTGGATTTGGCAGGCAAGGCAGGCAAGGAATACCAAGCCGAGTTCCCTTTTACGTTTGAGGTACACCATTTTCAAGTTTCGCAACAAATCGCGTATATAGCAGGCACCAGCAACGATAAGTGGGTGGTGCTGTCTTTCAATCTTTTGGATAAGAGCCTGAAACTTTTGCCCCACTTTTTTGAAGACCGCCAAACTGTGAAGTACATACACCTTGATTCTACGCGCCATGAGATGCTCTTTACTATAGCTGATACAGATTATAGAAAACGAAAAATATACATACAGCCTTTTTCAGCCTTCATAGGGGGCAACAAACGTATAGAACTGAAGGGCAGAAACCGCGAAATTCGCAAACGCACTTTTGTAGAGGCACTTGCCTTCCACCCATTCAGAGAAAAAAACGACATTTGGACTTTAGGCGCGTATAGTTTTGAAGGGCAACCGTTTTTGCAAGGATTGTTTCTTACCAAGTTGGTAGGAGAAGAACAGAACTTGACTTTTTATCGCTTCCAAGATTTTGCGCACTTCTTCAAATACTTGCCTCCCAAGCGCAGACAAAAAATGGAGAACAAAATGCAAACCTACAACTTGCAAGACAAAGAATATACTTTTGGGCGAAGGCTGTTTTGGAATCCGCAGTTGATAGAAACACCCAACGCTTTTGTGCTTATGCTCGTAGGCTATCATCAACAGCAACCTCAGCAAAATAATTCTATCTGGCAGACTACTTCAGGGCGTTTTGCCAATCCTTACAACCCATACATACCTTATACGCGCTTGCCTACCCATTCCTCAAACCTTACTTACATCTATGATTATGTGGCTACGGTAGGTTTTGACAAGCAATCGGGGCGGTTGCTTTGGGACAACATGATGAAAATAGAAGAAATAGAACAAGACATACCCCAAGACATTGTGCAGACGGCTTTTATGGGCGACAGCCTCATAACAGCTTATCTGAAAGATGAGAAAGCATATAGCCAACTCTCCTACAAGCGGGAAATTCCGCTTGAGCCACAAAGTCAAGAAACTAAATTTATCTTGGAAGGCAAATTGGTGGATAAGATAGAAGATGCCGAACTGCACACATGGCAGGGCGCGTATATGCTCATGACAGGCACTTTCAGGCGTATGCAAGTGGCAGAAGGGCTTTCAAAATATGTCTTTTTTGTAACTAAGCTCCGTTACAAGCCCACACCTAAGTAATAGGCAGGCAAGGGCGTGGGCTATTCAGTTTACTCGTGTGTTTTTTCGCTGATAAGTTTGCCTTCTTGGAAAGTCGTGGTTTTGAGTAATTTACCTTCAGTATTAAAAATTTTCCACTCTCCATTTTTCTTATTCAGGCGATACATACCTGTTTCGGCTATTTTTTGGTTGGCGTGCCATTTTTTGTATGTACCTGCTTTCATATCTGCGCGATAAGAAGTTTCTTCTTGTAAAGTTCCTTCTGTATCATAGATACGGACAAAACCATATTTTTGTCCTTTTTTGATGTCTTCAGTACTCTCGAGTTTGCCATCTTCTCTGTATTGTTTGCGCGTGCCTTCTTCCTTTCCTGCCATGTACGAGAGTTCGGTTTGTTTGTAGCCATTTTCATAATATTTTGCCCACGTACCTACAGGCACACGATTCTCAAAATATTGCTCGAGCTTGAGTTTGCCATTTTCAAAATATTCTTTCACGATTTTATTGCGTCCCTCGTCGCTGTGTTCTATCAAAAAATGGATTTGCCCTTGTGGATAAAACTCTTTTTCAGTGCCTGTAGGGATACTATTTTTTAGATAGATTTCTTGTTTGGGCTTCCCATCGGGATAGTAGGAAAGATAATATTTATCTGTTTTGCCTTGTTTATAAAGGGTTTTGAGCGTGATTTGTCCATTTTGGCTATATTGTAGATATTCGCCTTCTTTTTGTCCTTGTGCGTGTCGGGCAGAAATTTGTAGCTCGCCTGTTTCATAGTAGGTTTTAGAGATGCCATGCGGCATTCCCAAGAGGTATTCCTCCTCTATATTGCGTTTGCCATTTTCATAAAACAGCGTTTTCAAGCCATTTAGTTTGCCCATTTGATAGGTACTAAGTTCTTGGGGCGCACTGCTTTGGTAAAAAGTTTCTACTTTTCCATTCAGTTGATTTTGTGTAAATTGGCTTTTGGACATTACGCGCCCATCAGGATAGTAAGTGATTACTTCGCCATCAAGTTGGTCATCTTTGCAGTAGCCTTTTTGTTGGATTTGCCCCTGAAAGTTATAGATTTCGAATGCGCCATTTTTTTTGTCTTGCGTGTATTGGGCGCGGGCTTGGAGATTGCCGTTGTCGTGATACATCACAAACTCGCCTTCGCGCTTGCCCTCTTTGAACTTGCCTACCGTTTCGGGCTTGCCTGTGGGGTAATAGCTTTTGTATTCGCCATGTTTGAGTTCTTGGCGCACCTCAAACTCCTCCCGCAAAACAGGCGGGCGCATAGTGTCATAATACGTTTGTGTTTTGCGTTGCGCGCTTACTACAGAAGCGCAGGCAAGGAAAACATAGATAAGCAAGGGAAAACGATACATAAAAATAAATTTTTAAAGAAACACTTTATTATTTTAGTTGCTTTTATGTACGCAAAAAGGCAGGCAAGGGTTGTGCATTTGCAAATTATTCACAACTACAGTGTATCTTTGCAGTATGTCAATCAATAAACTCGCGCTCATACGTTACAAGACCATTGATGAGTGTTTGCAAAATAGATTCAGGAAATGGACACTCGAAGACCTGATAGACAAAGTTTCTGAAGCGGTCTATGAATATGAAGGCATCATCACAGGCGTAAGCAAACGCACTGTGCAGGCAGATATTCAACTGATGCGAAGTGATAAACTCGGCTACAACGCGCCTATCATCGTGATAGACAAGAAATATTATGCCTACGAAGACAAAAAATACAGTATTTTCAAAACTGCCATCAATCCCACTGATGCCGAAAAACTAAAAGAAGTCGTGAATGTGCTGAAGCAATTCAGTGGATTCACGTACTTTGAAGAAATGACTGAAACTTTGCTGAAGTTAGAAAACACACTTTACAAAAATAATCAAACAAAAAAAAATTGTATTCAGTTTGAGCAAAATCCATTGCTCAAAGGCATCTCACATATACATGGACTTTATCAAGCTACTGTCCACCAAAGACCACTATTGCTTGAATATCAATCTTTTACAGCGCAAAAAGCGCACGAACATATTTATTATCCTTACCTACTGAAAGAGTACAGAAATAGGTGGTTTTTGATAGCCAAGCGCAAGGGACATCAAGCCCTTTTTACACTTGCGCTCGACAGGATAAAGGCGTTTCAAGCACTGCCTCAAGAGCCATTCATAACACATGAGGGCATTGATTTTGATACATATTTCTTAGATGTCATAGGCGTAACCAAAACAGAAAATGACAGACCTGTCAAGGTTATTCTCGAAGTCAATCGCAGTAATGCGCCCTATATACTCACAAAGCCCTTGCACCCTTCCCAAGAAGTATGCAGAGAAGACGAGCGAGGCATCATCATCAGCATAGAAGTTATTTTGAATTTTGAGCTGGAGCGCGAAATTTTAGGTTTTGGCTCAAGTGTGCGCGTACTTTCGCCCCGTATTTTAGCAAATCGAATCCGCAAAAATCTTGAACTTGCCTGCCAAGCATACAATTTATGATTTTAGATTTACGATTTACGTTTCTAAATTTGTAAATAACAATGCCTTGCCTGCCCAGACTGAACCAACCGAATAAGCATTTTAGCAAATAAATAAACAAAAAATATGTGATGTACCACAAACATTCAGTGCGCAAACATTCTTGTTTGCGATACATGGCGTAAACCATAAATCCAAAATCGTAATTCGTAATTCGTAAATCCAACTATGGATAAAATCCTCCAATTATTGATACTTTTGTGTCTATCCGCAAATTGCCAACCCCATACCGAAACAGCGGAAGATTCTACCTTTGTGCCTTCGGAAAAAGACTTCCTTAAGCGCGAATTTCGAGCCGTTTGGGTTACTACTTTAGATAACAAAGATTTTCCTTCCAGAAAGGGGCTTTCTACTCAAAAGCAACAAGATGAAATAGTAGAAATGGTAGAGTTTTATCAAAAAAAGGGCTTCAATGCACTTGTATTCCAAGTGCGTCCTGCGGCTGATGCCTTCTATAGCAGTAGCTATGAGCCTTGGTCTGAGTGGGTTACGGGGAGGCAAGGCGATGCCCCCAAACCATTTTACGACCCGCTTGCGTTTATGATTCAAGAGTGCCACAAGCGCGGCATGGAGCTACACGCTTGGTTCAATCCTTACAGAACCCAATTTACCAAATACAGTCATATCTCTCAAAGCCATATCTCAAAGCTAAAACCACATTGGGTTGTCAATTATGGCGGTTCGCAACAGCTTGACCCAGGACTGCCCGAAGTCCAGCAATATATCCAAGCAGTCGTCATGGACGTAGTAAAACGCTATGATGTAGATGGCATACATTTTGACGATTATTTTTATCCGTACAGGGTAGGCAAGACGGACTTCCCAGATGACCAAACATTCGCACTTTATAAGGGTTCGTTCCTCAATAAACAAGATTGGCGCAGAGAAAACATCAATAAACTTGTCAAAAATACCAGTGAAGCCATTGCAAAGCTCAAGCCATTCGTAAAATTTGGCATCAGTCCGCTCGGCGTTTGGCGCAATCAAAAAGACGATCCACGTGGCTCGGCTACAGCAGTAGGACAGCCAAGTTATGACTATCTGGGAGCGGATATTTTGAAATGGCTTGAGAAAGGTTGGATTGATTATGTAGCTCCACAAATGTATTGGAGCATCGGACATGAGCGGGCAGACTACCGCATATTGGTAGAATGGTGGGCAAAAAATAGCTATCAACGCCACATTTACGCGGGGCAGGCAAGTTACAAAGCGGTAATGCAAGAAGCCGATATTCGTTGGAAAAACCGCGCAGAACTTTCGCGTCAAATGAGCCTCAATCGCACCTTTAACTTACAAGGAAGCATATTTTTTCGTTCAAAACCGCTCATGCGTAGCTGGGTAAGCGACACACTCCAGAAAAACTTTTTCAAATATCCTGCCCTCATACCCACTATGCCTTGGAAAGATGCTATCCCGCCCTTGCCTCCCGACAAGCCCAAACTTTTGCGCTCGCGGGCGCGTGTGGTGCTAAGTTGGCTCTGCCCTGCTGCTGCCTCTGATGGACAAATCCCGCAATATTATGCGATTTATAAAGCCCCCAAAGGCGAAAAAATAGACCTCAATAATCCAAAACACTTAGTCAGTATTCAAAAAGAACTCACATGGACAGACAAAGCTACCGACAAAGAAATGGTGGCTTACCTTATTACTTCCTTTGACAGACTGCACAACGAAAGTACGCCTGTAGAGCTAAAAAGTAGCTCGGCAGAGGATTTTTAAATCTTTATGGGTTCTTCTTATACCCCCTCTCCTACCCTATCATTCAAAAACAATTTTGGTGTGTGGCATTTTTTTGCGCCATTTTTCAATTTCAGAAGCCTCGAGCGGATTGCCTGAGAGGAAAAGGTAGGCAAGTTTGGGTAAACTTTGTAGAGATTCAGGTAGGCAGGCAAGGTTATTTTTGCTCACATCTAAAAGTTGTAAGTCCCGCAACTTGCCTACCTCCGCAGGCAAGGTTGAGAGTTGATTGTTCTCAAGCCGAAGCTCGTGCAGTTGTGTCAAATCGCCTATACTTTCGGGCAGTTCCTTGAGTTGGTTGTGGGTAAGAATTAAGTGCCGAAGATTTTGCAAATAGCCTATCTCGGTAGGCAAGGTCATGAGCGCGTTGTGGGCAAGGTCGAGCTTCCACAATTTTTGCAAATAACCGATTTGGGCAGGCAAGTCTTCCAGCTCTACGTTGATAATTTCTATCACTTCTAAATACTTAAGCTGACCTATCAATGGGCTAAGTGCGTATATTTGTACGTTTTGTATATACAATTTTTCCAACGATTTGATGTATTCCAAAAAGCCGTATTGCAGACAGAAAGCTATTTTGTAGCCTGTATTTGTCATTTTGCGGGTGATATCTTTTTCTTTGTACGGTACGCCCAGCCCAAACATGAGCTGGTAGGCAAGTTCTGTTTGTGCCGCGTCATTGCTGTCCAAAAGCCGATACAGCTTCTCGAGCATATCATCTTCATACCAATCTTCCATAAATATTATCCTCGAAAAACTTTATATTGTTGCATACTTTGGCGAAGCTCAAGATAGCCCACCCTCAAAATCGTATAAGCGGGTATAGCGAGTAGCATACCCAAGCCTCCTGCTAAGGTTGCCCCAGCAAAAATAGCAAAAAATATTTCTAAAGGGTGTGCTTTCACGCTTGTAGAATATATAAAAGGCTGAACAAATAAACTATCCAGCATCAACGCGCCCAAAATAACAGGGAGCGTCTGCATAAGCACATAGCCATTGTGGGCATAGTCGCCTTGTGCAGAAGGCGTAGCAAGTACCACCAAAGAGGCAAAAACAAGCCCCAGCGCGGGACCAAGATATGGAATGACATTCATCATAGCCATAAAAACGGCTATAGTCAATGCGTATTTGATGCCCATGATGCTGAGTCCCACCGAGAGTATCGCAAACATAATCAGCATTTGCCCCAAAATGCCCAACAAATAATTGGACAAGAGTTTTTCAATCTTGTAAAAAGTCGTTACGGCTACTTCAAAATACGCATTGGGAATAAGAGCCAAGAGATTGCGCCGAAACATTCCTTTTTCATACAAGAAAAAAAACGTGATAAAACTTACTGATACAACATAAAAAAGTATCGAACCCGCAATGCTTACCAAATAGTTCAGCACCTTGCCTACATCTAAGCCCGACACCACGCCCACCAATGTATGCGAAATTTCTTGCTTCAGAAAACCCGCTTGCCTGCCCTCCTCTGGGAAATTCGTTAGTACAAACTGCTCTATGCCATCTATCGGGCTTTGGAGGCGGACAAGTACAGTCTGGTAATCAAGTTTTTGTAAAATCTCTATCTGCTCGGCTATCAAAGGCACAAACAACAAAATAAACAAAAAGGGCAACAATGCCAACAGTACAAAACTAACCAACACCGACACAATACGCGGTACGCGCCACCCAAAAAGCTCAAGGTCGCTGATATAATCTGTAATAGGGTGTATCAAAGTAGAGATAACCAATGCTATCAATACATAAAATATCAAGCCCCAAAATAACCAAAAAACTACGCCCAAAGCAAGCAATACTGCGCCAAAAGCTATCCAAAATTTTGTGTGCATGGTATTTTTTTGTAACAAAAAAATAAAAATTAGGCTTGTCTAAAATATTTTTATATATCTTTGCAAAGAAAAACCAAATTTATGTATTTTTTATCAAAAGCGGGTTATTATTTTTGTGTTATAGTTATTTTTTTGCTTTTCTCTTGTAATGAAAAGTCCCAAAACTTGCCTACCAAACTGATGCGTATCACAGTTACTACGGGTATGATAGCCGATGCGGTGCGACAAGTGGTACAAGACAAGGCTGAAGTCCGCGCCCTGATGGGGGCAGGCATAGACCCGCACCTCTACAAAGCTACGCCCAAAGACCTTGCCTACCTCCGCGAAGCTCGAGTTATTTTCTATAATGGACTACATCTTGAGGGGAAATTGGCTGATGTGTTGGAGAAAGTCGCTCAGACGAAGCCTGCTTTTGCGGTCAGCGCGGGCTTACCTACCCAAAAAATCATGCACGAAGGCGAGGCAAAAGACCCACATATTTGGTTTGATGTGGCTCTTTGGCAAAATGTGGTAGCTTTTATTGCCCAGAAAATGGGAGAAATAGATGCGCCCAATGCTGATTTTTATGCCAAAAATGCGGCGGCATATATCCAAAAACTTGGTGAATTGCATACTAAAATCAAACATGACCTTGCCTCCATTCCAAAATCTCAGCGCGTATTGGTAACTGCCCATGATGCTTTTGGATATTTTGGAAATGCCTACGACATAGAAGTAAGGGGTTTGCAAGGCATTTCTACTTTGAGTGAATCGGGTTTGAAAGATGTAGCTGATTTGACAGATTTTCTGGCAAAGCGCAAAATACCCGCTATTTTTGTGGAAAGTTCTGTGCCACGCCAACTCATAGAAGCGGTAGTAAAAGGCAGTAAACAAAAAGGACACCCTGTGCGCATAGGTGGCACGCTGTACTCTGATGCTATGGGAGGCGAAGGTACACCTGAAGGGACATATATCGGTATGGTAACTGCCAATGTGAAGACAATATTGGAGGCATTGAGGTAGTGGTGTGCATTTTCAATGATTGTCTGCAGTGCAGATGATGATTTTTTACAAATCACTCAAACAAGTATTTGAAAATGAATAAATTACAGGCACGCGACTGGCAAATCGCTTGCAGTTTGCCAACCGAAAAAACTTGTTCTCGGTCTTTTTTTTCGGCTTGACAACCGCAAGCGGATTGCCAACCGAAAAAAACTTGTTCTCGGTCTTTTTTTTCGGCTTGACAACCGCAAGCGGATTGCCAACCGAAAAAAAAATGTTTTTTTACCTTATTTTGCCTGTTTTTAGACGATTAGGAATGAAAATAAAATAACATGATAATTTCACTCACGCGAAGCCACGCTGTAAGCGTCTGTGGGTATAGCCTAACCGCGTAAAAGCTCGATAACAGACGCTTACAGCGTGGCTAAATATGCTCAAGTTATTTTTTACTCGTTCCTTACCTAAAAGTAGAAAAGATGTAGAACATGAATGGTAATAAAAACCTTACCTGCCCAACTATAGCGGGCAGGCAAGGTGTTTTACTGCTTCGCCATAGTGAAATGAAGCGTTAGGCTTACTTTTGGGTGCGTTTGCACACAGATAAAAGTAGCATTGCTACCACTTACATTGAAGTTTGTCAAGGTGGTAATACCGTTTGGCGCACCGCTTGAGAAGGTAAACGTAGTGCCTGACTTCGCCCAATTTCCCGCAAAAGTGGCAGGAAAGGGCAAGGGCATTCCTGAAACGGTGTACGTTCCGTTATCGTCTGTAGTGCCATCAATGACGATTTGAAAGTTGGCGTAAGGTTGCCCCGCAGAAGCAAGGTTTTGCCCTGTGCCATTAATTTGGACATTGGTAGCTTTCCAAGTACCTTTCAGGACAAGTACAGGTACGGGAGGATTGTTGTTATTTCCACCTCCACCACCTTTTTTGCAGGAAGTGAAACCAACCATAAGCGCGAAAAACGCAAGGGTATAAAAGAGGGATTTTTTCATGTTTTGGATTTTTTGGAGGGTAAATTTGTTATATTTGTAAAGAATTTAAACCAATCACAATATGGGACACATTCGTTCTGAGTTCAAGCTCATCAATTATGATGATACACAAGATGCGAAAAAAAAACGCATCAAAAAGAAAGACATTCGTTCAGGAACTTTTAGGTTCTTGTTGGATTCAGGTGCTTCTTTGCTTTGCATTAATGAAGAAATACAAGCGCAACTCGGTTTTAACGAAATAGGCGAAGAAACTGCCTCTTTAGCTGATGGCTCAGTACACAAATTCAAAATTGTGGGACCTATCACAGTAGAGTTCGAAAATAGAAGCACTACAGCAGAAGCCGTTGTTTTACCAAATGACGCTGAGCCTCTTTTTGGTGCTATTATCATGCAACTACTCGACATTGTATTGGATATGAAAGAAGAAAAAGTTATCTTGCCTCCCGAAAGACCTTACAAAAGAGTGATAAAAGTATAACCCAACCCTCTCCAAAGGAGAGGGCTTTTTAATGCGCTCTCCCCTTTGGGGCTGGGAGCTTTTTACTCCTTCACTATTTTTTTAGCCACTTGGTTTTTACTTCCCTGCAATCTAAGCATATAACTGCCGCTTGCAGATTGGCTCAAATTCAGCGTTTCCACGTCCTTGCCTGCCAATAAAAAAGCCTGCCTCCAAAAGAGACAGGTTTTTTGATGGTCTTATTTTTTTGCTTCAAAAATTTGGTGTCATTTTATTTTTACCTTTTCTGTAATCCGTACCCTATCAGCAATAAAACCAACAGGGTAGGATAACAAACCAACATTTCTACTTGACTATTCAGTCTATCAGGCAAGAGCGTTTTGCTTACAAATTTTGTTACTGTAAAATTTTCGTATATTCTTTTATATTTGCAAATATATGATTAAATGCGCACCTTTGCATCATAAATCTATCATTTATTTCTTTTCTTATTCTATGAAAAAAGTAGTTATGACTATTCAAGACGATTTGGGAAACACCATTTCTGAAACCAGCTATTCTTTAGGTACTGATACGGATAATTTGTCTAAAATAGAAGCAAGC
>JAAFJK010000283.1 GCA_013298105.1 Cytophagales bacterium | reverse complement strand
GTACACACGAGTTTTCAGACGTTTCTCTTATTTGAATGAATGTCCCATTTTGAACACAATACCTGAAAATATCAAAGATAACTTGCGCATTTTAATCAAAAATCCAGCTTTACGTGAAGCTCTTGGTAAAGCGGGTAGAGTTTATGCCGTTAAATACCACTCTTTTGAAGCCATGCAAGCTATGTTTCAAGTTATATATGACAAAATATGGTACAACAAAGAAGTAGATTTGATGAATATGTATCACCCATTGCATACCAATTCCTATAACAATCAAACACCTCAAGTGGCACATCCATTATTTGAGAATAAAATTCCAAATGCTTTATTATCCACACTAAATCAATAAAAATACAAAATGTTTAATCTCTTGCTTACTGGTTCTTCTGGGTTGATAGGGAGTGAATTGTTGTCATTGCTTTCTACTGATTGCAAAGTGTATCAAATTTCACACACTTTGAAAGGTACAAACATTATCAACTTAGATTTGTCAAATGATTGGGACATCAATGCTTTACCTAAAGACATTAACACTATCATTCACTTAGCACAATCTCCAGACTTTAGAGAATTTCCTCAAAAAGCCGAAAGTATTTTTAATGTCAATGTACGAAGTACCCAAAAATTATTGGAATATGCTCAAAAAATAGGTGTAAAGAAATTTATTTATGCTTCTTCAGGTGGAGTATATGGCAATGGCGAACAGCAATTTTCAGAAGATAGTCCACTTGCACCTTCAGGCGATTTAGGTTTTTATTTGAGTACAAAGCTTTGTTCAGAAATATTACTTGAAAGTTATACAAAATATTTTGATATTGTAACTTTACGTTTTTTCTTTGTCTATGGTAAAAAACAAAATAGAAGTATGCTTATCCCACGCTTAGTAGATAGTGTAAAGGAAGGCAAGGTTATTACTCTACAGGGAGAAGATGGTATCAAAATAAATCCTATCCATGTAAAAGATGCGGCACAAGCTATAAAAAATGCCATTGATTTAAAAGGAAATCACAAAATCAATATTGCAGGTAAGGAAGTACTTTCTTTGAAACAAATCATAGACACAATAGCACAAATCGTAGGCAAGGGTGCAAAAATAGAAATTCAAAATCAATCCGCTAAAAACTTGATAGCAAATATTGACAAAATGGAAAAATTATTAACATCACCCCAAGTTACTTTTCAAAGGGCTATCGAAGAAATGATATGAAATCAAAAATATTTATTGGATTGACTAACATTGCCTCCCAAATAGGCGATTTCAAACAGGCTTTTTCAAAATTAGGATATGATACTATCACTGCTATACATGAAAATCATAGTGTCATAACATCTTCTTTGGTAGATTATGACTTTAGTATCATAAAAAATAAAAAAAAATGGTATGATAACATTCGTCCATACAAATTGAGGTTTTTACTACAATATTTATTAGATAAGAAAAAACAAAAAATAAAAGCTATTTATGAAAAAATAGTCCAAGAATGTGATATTTTCATATTTATTTGGTCAAGTTTTCAGCCTGATTTTTCGGATATTGCGTATCTTAAAAGTATTGGTAAAAAAGTGGTTTGTATCCACGTAGGTGATGACGTGCGCTATCCTAATGCGATGCAACAAGAATTTGCTTTGTATGATTATGAACCAGTGGGCTACTCAAAAGAATATTTAGAACAAATTACAGCCGAAAGAAAGCTACTGTGGTTGCGAACTTCAGAAAAATATGCAGATTTGGTTTACAGTCGTGCAGACCAAAACCAATTAGCATTGCGTCCTCATTATAAATGGCGAATGATGGTTGTTCCAAGCAATTTTGTACCAAATTATCAACAAAATAAAACCAACCCTTTGGTAATACATTCACCAAGTAATAGAGAGGCAAAAGGTACAAAATATGTTTTAGAAGCGGTTGAAAGATTAAAACAAGAAAATGAAGTGTTTGATTTTCAACTAATTGAAAATATGCCTCATGCAGAAGCATTAAAAACGTATCAAAAAGCAGACATCATCATTGACCAACTCCTCTGCCCAGGGGCAGGCAAGTTTGCAACAGAATGTATGGCTATGGGGCGCGTAGTCATGGGGAAAATGGGCTATGGCGTGTACCCTGATTATATCCCTGATGTAGAAAATAACCCTATAGTAGATACTTGCCCAAAAACTATCTATGAAAATCTGAAGTCATTGATTCATAATTATGAGCTAAGGCGTGAGTTATCGTTGAAAGGTTCGGAATATGTAAAAAAACACTTGAATTTTGATTTGTTTTGTGAAAGAATGTTGGAGTTATTAGAGGCTAAAACTCACAAATATGAACATTCTCCCAACTTTTTCAGAGAAAAATACATTCCTGAACCCGAGAGCATAGAAATATACAATCGATGGACTAATTTTGTAAAAGACTGTGATTGGTACAAAGAAAATGTATCAAGCGGAGAACGTGATGGTCTTATTTTTTAATTTAATACTGCAATTATCATGACCAAAAAATACAAAAAAATGCACATACTTTTCTATGAAACAGCTACCACTATGACCATAGATTTACAAACTATGTCAGTAGAAAACTGGTTTTATAATAAATTTATGAGTACCAACTATAAAACTGCAGACAGGTGCGCACTAATGTTTGAAGACCAAAATAGTAAAGCATACTCATACAGTGGATACGTCCCAGATTTTTTTCCAAACAAACACTATGGAGATTACATCATGTTGAGTATAAATGCTGATGGTACTTTGCAAGATTTTACTTGCACAGATGAAGACATAGAACAATGTTTGGCTAAAACAAGATAAAACATTAATGCCTATTTCTAAGGAAACCCTTTACAAAACATGGAAAACCAAGAAATAAAATCTTACAATTTTTCTACTGTTAGATATTCTCAATTGGAGGAAATTGTGAATTTTGATGATTGGTTTGAAACACCTTATAAAATAGAGGATACGGAAGTTTTGTTTTTTAAAAATTTAATTCAAAAACATAAGACCCTCATAGGTTTTTATATGGAGGAAGATTTAAAAGCAAAATTTATCATTCCTATTCTTAACCTTGTAGATTTTATGGTTTTGCCTGTGAGAGATTGGTATGATGGCGGATTATCAGGGGTATTGAATGGTAAAAAATTCAAAGGTTTTGCTGATTTTATGGTTGCAACAGGTATTGACCAAGCCAAAAAACCTTATTTTTTTATTCAAGAATTTAAGCCTTCTGTTCCTGACAAAGACCCAAAAATCCAATTATTAGCAGAACTATTGGTAGCCATAGAAAAAAATAAAACCAATATAATGCGTGGTGCTTATATCATTGGGCAAAGTTGGAACTTTATGCTGGCTAAAAAAACAGGCGAAAATCAATATGAATTTACTATTTCTAAAAGTTTTGATAGTTTGGATTTAGAAGATTTAAAGCAAATTTATATCATTTTGCAAGCAGTAAAACATAAATATTGTAAGGATTAAAAATAAAAACCTTTTAAAATTATGGAAAACCAAGAAATAAAATCTTATAATTTTTCTAATATTAAATATTTAGAAATAGAATCACTTGTGAATATCAAAGGTAAAGTCAATGATGCAAAATTTGATGAATGGTTTAATTTTGAACTTGAAATAACTGAAAATGACCTGTCTTTTTTTGACACTTTAATTAAAAAAAATAGGTTGTTGTTATCTTCTTACTCAGAAGAAAAGTTGAAAATGAAATTTATATCTTCTATTTTGAATAAAGTAGATTTTGCAACAGATACCATTCAAGACTGGTATGACGCAACACTTTCAGGTACATTAAATGGTATAGAATTTAAAGGTTTTACGGATTTTATGGTGGCTTCTGGTACAGAAGTCCCAAAAAAACCCTACTTTTTTATTCAAGAATTTAAACCTTCTATTCCTGATAAAGACCCTCGTGTCCAATTATTGGCAGAGTTATTGGTGGCAACAGAGAAAAATAAAACTACTATTATGCGTGGAGGCTATATAATTGGACAATTTTGGTTTTTTGTAATTTTGGAAAAAATAGATGAAAATCAATTTCAATATTTTGTTTCTAAAAGTTTTGATAGTTTGGATTTAGAAGATTTAAAGCAAATTTATATCATTTTGCAAGCAGTAAAACACAAATATTGCAAAGATTAAGTAAAAAAAAATAAAGCCATAAATGCTTACCCTCCTCACCATCATAGGCGCGCGCCCACAAATGATAAAAGCGGCGGCACTTAGCCGCGCCATTGAACAAAAATATGCAGACCAAGTACGCGAAATCATAGTCCATACAGGACAACATTATGACGCGAATATGTCCGATATTTTTTTTCAAGAACTCCAAATCCCTACACCCCAATACAACCTGCACGTAGGTTCGGGTACACATGGCAAGCAGACAGGACAGATGCTCGAAAAGATAGAAGTCATCTTATTGGAAGAAAAACCCGATGTAGTGTTGGTCTATGGCGATACCAATTCCACCATAGCAGGCGCATTAGCCGCCTCAAAGTTGCATATCAAAATAGCCCATGTAGAGGCAGGATTGCGGTCTTTCAACAAAAAAATGCCTGAAGAAATTAACCGCATATTGACAGACCATTGTGCAGATTTTCTTTTTGTACCCGCACAAAACGCCTTGCAAAATCTTCAAAATGAGGGCATTGAGGCAGGCAAGATTACAGTCTGTGGCGACATCATGTACGACACTTCATTGCATTATGCCCAGATAGCCGAACAGCAGTCCCGCATCTTGCCTGCCCTACAGCTACAGCCCAAGCAATATGTACTTGCTACCATACACCGCGCCGAGAATACAGATGTACCTGAAAGGCTGAAAAATATCGTGGAGGCATTACGGCAAATCGCAGAAAAGCATCGCGTAGTCCTGCCAATACACCCACGCACTCGAAAGTATCTCCAAAATTACAACATCAATATAGAACAGCACCCCAATATCACACTCACAGACCCTGTGGGCTACCTTGATATGGTAAGTCTTGAAAAAAACGCCTTGCTTATCCTGACAGATTCGGGCGGAGTACAAAAAGAAGCCTTTTTTTATGATGTTCCCTGTGTAACGCTCAGGGACGAAACAGAATGGACTGAACTTGTGGACTTGGGTTGGAATACCCTTGCCTCCCCAACTGATACCCCAACTGATACCACGAAAATAGTCCAAACTGCACTGCATTATATCCAAAACACTCCCGCTAAAGTTGCCTCTCCTTACGGAAAAGGCAATACAGCAGAGATAATCTTAGAAACTTTGGTAACAAGGTACATTTAAAACAAAAAGATTGACAATCTCTTGTCAATCTTTTTTTACTTACGCATCTAAAATATTACACAATGCACTAAAGATGACCTCTACCTCGCCTATCCCTTGCACACGCGCAAGTCGCCCCTGCGCTTCATAGTAAGGCAAAACATGGATTGTTTTGGCATAATATTCATTGATGCGTCTGTTCACTGTTTCTGCCTCGTCATCTATCCGTTGGCTGATGGCTCTGCGCTTCTCGATGCGTGTGCGGACTTCTTCCTCCGTTACATCAAGCGCAATGATATGATGAATAGCCGAACCCAAACTTTGCATGAACGCATCTAAGGCTTCAGCTTGGGGGACAGTACGCGGAAATCCATCAAACAAAAAGCCTGTAGCTTCAGGATTCTTATTTACTTCTTCTTGCAACATATCTATCGTAACTTGGTCAGGCACGAGCATACCGTTGTCTATGTATTCTTTTACGCGCTTGCCGAGTTCAGTCTGATGTTCTTTATGATAGCGAAAGAGGTCGCCTGTAGAGATATGCACAAAGCCATACTTTTCTTTCAATTTGTCGCTCTGTGTGCCTTTGCCTGCCCCTGGGGGTCCGAAAAGTACCAAATTTTTCATGTCTGTTAAAAACTATGAGGGTTAAACGTGGCGGAAAGTTAGTGATTAACTTGGATTTTTGCGTATTTTTGAGTTTTTTTCTCAAAAAAAAACAAAACACCCTGAAATTTGTTATAAAAAACATTAGCAAAACTATATTTTTTTATGAAGTTACTTTTTTACCTTTTGTTCTTTTGCTTCACGAGCGGGCAAGTTTTAGCACAAATCGACACCACCAAAATCAAGAAAAATGCTGAAGAAGAAGGCGCAGACCCCGCAGGCGAGGGCGACCTCAGTCAGTTTCAGGGCGAAGTAGAGGAAGTGGGAGGCACAAAGCGTTTTTGTACCTCCAAAGTCTTGGGCATCACGCCTACCAAACTTATCTCGGTAGGCTATGACTATCAAATGGGCTATGACATGACTTCACACACTGAAGACAAATCTATCCCACACGAAACTCAAGCTGTACGCGCGACACATGGCTTGCGTGTTTTGGCAAATTTTCCTGTCATTTCTACCAACAAAATCACGCTCAACATTGGCGCGAGCTACATGGAAAGCAACTATAACTTCAAAGAGTCCGACAAACTAACAAGCCCGCTCAAGACTTCTTTGCGTAATAATCCCCTGCGAAGCACTGCCTTGAGTTTTACGGTATTTAAGCCTTTGAACGAAAAACATTTTTTGCTCATCAATACCCAACACGAACTCAATGGCGACTACCGCTTAGACACATGGCAGTCGCTCGGCTACCTGAAACACTCGGCTGTTTTGGCTTTTGGTTGGAAAAAACACGAACGACTACAGTATGCCTTTGGCGTATCGCGCACCTACAGGGTAGGCGAGATGAATTATATTCCTGTGTTTTTGTATAACTATACTGCCGAAAGTCGCAAATGGGGCGTAGAAGCGTTCTTTCCTGCCAGAGCGCACTTCAGGCGTTCGTTCAATCCCCGCAATGTACTGCTTTTGGGTTATGAGCTGGAGGGAGCAAGCTACCGCCTCCAAAACCGAAACAATGAATTTGCTTCATTACAAAATGTAGAATTGCGGCGTTCAGAATTGCGGTTCAGGGCTATCTATGAAGTACAGTTGCATGGCTTCTTTTGGCTTTCTGCCCAAGTGGGTTATCGCTCAAACTACAATTTTAATGTCGACAATGGCGAATTTTTCAGGGGATTTTTTGGCAATCAAAAATACGTCATGGAGAATAAATTAACCAATCCACTTTATTTCAACCTCAGCCTGAATCTTGTAAGTCCTTAAGAGGAATTTACGCCCAAATAAGTAACTACATAATCCTGTAGGCGTTTTTTCTTTTTTCCACGATTGTCAAGGTCTTCGACCATTGACAACGTGGGAAAAAAGAAAAAACGCCGACACACCACGAGGGATTTTGGTAACTCCCATAAAAACTTTCTAAGAACCACACAAAATAAAAACACAACCCTCCAAAAAATTAAAACTCTTTCTTATGAAAAAAAACATCTTTTTTCTGCTTTTCGCGCTTTGTTTTACCTTCCTGAATAACCAAGCCTTTGCCCAAAAAGAGGCAAAAGACATCACAGGCTTATGGTTGCCGAGTAGCGGAAAAGCGCGTGTGAATATCTATCTTGCCAAAAACGACAAGTATTATGGCAAAATCGTTTGGCTACGCGAACCGAATGACCCCAAAACAGGCGAGCCAAAATTGGACAAAAACAACGCTGAAGAAGCAAAACGCAAAGACCCATTGATGGGCTATTTATTGCTCAAAGGCTTTGAGTTCAAGGGCAATGGTTCATTCGAAAATGGCACTATTTATGACCCCGAAAGCGGTAGTACGTACAACTGCGTGATTTCTATGCCCGACAAAAATACGTTGGAAGTACGTGGTTATGTAGGTGTTTCGCTCTTTGGGCGCACCGATACGTGGACACGCTTGAAAACAAAGTAGATTTTAGCCAACCCTCCTCATTAATCATAAGTTATCGCCCTTGCCTGCCTTCGGGTAGGCAAGGTTTTTTGGTTCTCTGACAATTTTTGTGGTACAATAAAAAAATGCTTTTTTACGTTTATGAGGTCTTAGGAACGGTAATTTAATAACTTCTTTTTGTCAATCCGAAAAAAAGACCGCTTACCAGGACACTAAGACCAAGTACCAGCATTTTGATATATTTGCCTGAACTTCGCAAACGTCCCAAAAAAGAAATTGAGAAAATAATATCCAAAAAAAATAAACATGGAATCCAAACCTACTACAAGCCACGCACAAGCCCCTATACTTTTTGTATCTGTAGGAATTTTGGCAGTGTGTGGTATTTTTTATGAGTTGATTATCAGCACCTTTACAGCTTATTTTTTGGGAAATAGCATTTTGCATTTTTCGCTTACGATAGGGCTTTTTTTATTTTTTATGGGTGTGGGTGCGTATTTGAGTCGCTTTTTTACAGACAAATATTTGCTGGATTACTTCATACAGTTAGAGATTTTGCTGGGCATCATAGGTGGACTTACAGGCGGTGCGCTGTATGTGGCTTATGCCATGACAGAGAGCTATTATTTGGTGGCGTTTATCTTGGTGGGCTTGGTGGGTTCTTTGGTAGGTTTGGAGATACCCTTGCTTACGCGCATCATTCATCAACAGTCTTTCGAACTTAGACATACGCTTGCACAGGTGCTTTCTTTCGATTATTTGGGGGCGTTGGTGGCATCTTTGATTTTTCCACTTTTTATGTTGCCTTATTTGGGGCTTTTACGGACTTCGTTTGTGGTGGGTTTATTGAATTTGGCGGTAGGGATTTCGAATATTTATGTTTTTAAAGAACAGTTACAAAATTTTCGTTTGCAGTTGGGAGTGGCACTTTCGGCAGTTTCGTTGTATATTTTTGGATTTGCGTATTCTTTTTCTATTTCGGGTTATCTTGAGCAGTTACTTTACCAAGACGAGGTTGTACTCTCCAAACAGACTGAATATCAGCGCATTGTGCTTACGCAATGGAAAGAAGATGTGCGTCTTTTTTTGAATGAAAACCTGCAATTTTGCTCACTTGACGAACATCGCTATCATGAAACACTCGTCCATGTATCATTGGGCTTGCACCCTGCGCCCGAAAAGGTGCTGATACTGGGTGGAGGCGATGGCTTGGCGGCGCGTGATGTATTGATGAACGACAAGGTACAACGCATTGATTTGGTGGATTTGGATAAGACGATTACTGACCTTGCCTGCCAAAACCCCGCCCTGCGCAAACTGAATCAAAACGCCCTGAAAAACCCTAAAGTGCGAATTTTTAACCAAGACGCTTTTAAGTTTATAGAAAAAGGAGGCGAACTGTATAGCGTGGTCATCATTGATTTGCCTGACCCGAATGAGATAAGTTTGGGAAAACTTTACAGTGAGGAGTTCTACAGGTTGGTAGGCAAGGTATTGGCAAAAGACGGCATTGTGATAACGCAGTCCTCCTCGCCTTATTTTGCCCGCAAGGTTTTTTGGTGTATTGGCGAAACGCTCAAGCAGGTCTTTCCTCACAATTTGCCGATTACTTTGCACGTGCCTTCGTTTGGGCAATGGGGCTTTCAAATAGCCTCGCGCGTACCTCTTGACAAAGCCGAACCACGCCTTTTACGCTATTTGAAAGAGTTGGAAAATAAGAAAAAAACACGCTATCTGCGTGCTTCTCTTTGGGAAAGTTTAAAGATTTTTGACCCCGATATGAGCTATTTGAAAGTAGAACCCAACAATCTTTCTACCCAATACATTATCCAATACTATGAAGATAGTTGGAAACAACTCAACGAATAAATGTTACCACATCAATCAGGTGTTTGATTTTTGGTTCTTCGAAAGTTATTGCGGAGGCAAAACTGTAGAACAGGCTTCCAGCCTGTTTATCATTTGAAACAACAGGCTGGAAGCCTGTTCTACAGAATATTCCGCAATAACTTTTGAAGAACCTGATTTTTAAAGTGCTTCAACTCTGACTTATGAAATTTTTGGATAGATTGTGCCAAAAAACCCATAATTACAAAAGACTGTTTTACATTTGCAATCACAAACCTATCATGCCATGTACAAAACCATCATCAGTCTATCTTTTGCCTTTATCCTT
>JAAFJK010000386.1 GCA_013298105.1 Cytophagales bacterium | reverse complement strand
AAGCCTCACAATCTTTCAAGGCTTCTTCATATTGCCCCAAGCCTATTTTACTCAAAGCACGCCTATGATACGCTTCTGCATAGTCGGGCGCAATCTTAATCGCCGCATCACTGTCAAGTATAGCTTGTTGCAAATTCCCTAATTCGGCATAAACGAGTGAGCGCATCTGATAAGCTACCGCATAATTAGGTACCAGCTTGACGACTGCCGTAAAATCCGCTATCGCTTCTGCGCCCTTGCCTGCCATGTACAGCGTCTTGCCTCTTTGATAATAAAGGTCTGGATTTTCGGGTGCTAAAGCTATCGCTTTGCCAAAAGAGGCTATCGCTTCTTCATACTTCCCTAAACTGTCCAATGCTCTGGCTTCATTCAGATACAAAAAGAAACTGCTGTCATTCAAGGTAATAGCTTTTTGGAAATCAGCCAAAGCCTCCTCCGCCAATCCCATATTCAAATAACCCAAGCCTCTGTTGTTGTAGGCTTCTGTAAAATCTGGACTAAGCTCGATAGCCCTGTTTGCGTCTGCTATACATTGCTCAAAATTTTGTAAATTCAGGTAGGCAAGGGCGCGATTGCAATATATCAACGCATCTTCTTCCTCAAAAAGCGTCATCACATGGTCATAACATTGAACCGCTTTTTCGTATTCGTGAAGCCCATAATAGGAAAGTCCCATGTAGTAAGACGTTATCGAAAGTTTAGGGTCATATTCGCTCAATGCAAGTTTGAAATCAGCTATAGCCTCATGATGAAGTCCCCAAGCCTGAAACAAGCGTCCACGATTGAAATAAGAAAAAATCTTATCCTCAAAATCCAACGCAATCGCATCATCAAAATCTTGCTTTGCTTTTTCCAATTCGTCCAAATCCATATACGCCAATCCGCGATTATGGTAGGCAAGCGCGAACTGTGCATCAATCTCAAGCACTACATCAAAGTCAGCCACAGCCTTTTCAGGATAGCCCAACTCTTTATACAAGCGTCCACGATTATTCAACGCGAAAAGCATAGCGGGACTAAGCTCAAGTGCCTTATCAAAATGCGCCAAAGCCTGTTCATATTCTCCTGTATCTGCATAGACCAACCCCATATTGGTATATACCATTTCTTTTGGTACGCCATCTGTAGGCAAGACCTCTTGGAAACAAGCCAAAGCCTGTTCATATTCTCCCGTAGTATAGTGTTCATTTCCTTGTTGGAAAATGCCTACAGAGATGCCTTCTGCCGTATATCTTTGCATACCTTCCCAAGAGCCTGCATTTAAATAGGTATCAGGCGAATCAAAAAAATCATATTCACGCATCAAAGCTACAGCTTTTTCTCGTTCTTGTTTTTGGATTAAGCCAAGCAAAGTTTGCTTCAACTTTTTTAATTCAATGATGGACATATAAAAGTTGGAAATTTTAGAAGCATGATTTTTTATGCCGTTGTTGGTGTTCGAAAAGTGCAGAAGACTTTTTTATTTTCAATAATATTTTGCTACTGCACTTTTCGACACCAACAACAGACAGCATTTGTGCGGGGTTGTTGGTGTCGAAAAATTGGGTAGAGAAGTGTAGCTATAGAACAAAATTACGCTCAATTTTTCTAAACCCTGTTCGTTTAAGTCTTCAGACTTAAACGCAAAGGTATTGCGGTTTGTAACCGCTACGCCAAAGGCGCACAGACTACAAATATACACACTTTCCCACTATTACACATCTTGCCCGCACAAAGGTAGGCAAGAAAAGAGACTGTAGTAGCACAACTGTTCGCCTTTGGCGTAGCGGTTACAAACCGCAGTGCCGCTGCGTTGAAGTCTATAGACTTCAACGAACATATCGTTTTAGTTCTATAGACATACTTCAACGAACTGGGGTCGAAAAATTGGGTATAGAAGTGTAGCTATAGAACAAAATTACGCTCAATTTTTCTAAACACCAACAACGGCAGAAAAGTTACGTTCTAATTTCCTCAAACCTCCTGCACCATAAGTCCATGCATCTGCATGACTTCGTTTAGTTGCTTGATGAAGTCTTTGCGTAAGTGTTTGTATTGCCTGACCATAAGCGAGTTTTCGCCATCTGAGGCAGTCGAAGAGGCTATCATTTCGTCTGTTTTTTCAATCCATTGCAAGATTGAAGCAACTTTTTCTTGATAAGTAATCATAACACAATTTGTAAAAAGCCTTTGGTTTTCAATGGATTAACATCTGTTTCTTTAGTTTGTGAATACAACGTTGTCCAATAGTTTTTATTTGTTATGTATTGTTCATACTTAGGATGAGTAGGCGGATAAGTAGCCACCAAATAAGCATCTAATCCTTTGTCTTCGAGTGAGAAAGTCCAAAATCTATCTAAATAATCTCCTTCTCGTTCAAAGATTTGATAGTCAAAGAACGTAACTAAATCAAGGTCTTTAGGATTTTCTTTGAGCGTTACAAAACTACCATTGAGCCATTGTACAAAGTCAGCCGTAACACGCTTTTTGAACTCCTCTATATAACGCACATAGTTGATAAATATGCTTTTTCGAGTGGTAGAATTGGGGAAATTTGTCACAAAATAATGCTCTAAGGTTGCCAAATCTATCGCTATGGGTGTTTGGTATGGCATCAACAAACCAAATTCATCAAATTGTAAAGTTGTCATGGTAATAAACTATCCTAACTTGGCTACAAATTTACCTATATTTTACCACAAATACAAAACACCTTGCCTGCCCAAATACACAAAAACGGGTTTAAAGGTTTTGATAGGCAAGATTTGCTAATCAAAAGCCCAATACTTTCAATAAAATATTTTTGTGATAGCTGTTTTTACAGATGAGGTACGCCAGCCGTACCTCATCTATTCGAAAACAAAATACCTTGCCTGCCCAAATATACAAAAACGGGTTTATAGCCTTTTGTATTAGTATTGGTTTTATTTTGGTTTAGCTCGACATTGTTTTGCTATCGCAAAACGCAAGGTGCAACCTTGCAAAAATACTGTTCCAAGTTACGCTTTGCTAAACTTGAAACAGTAGTATTATTTTATTTTCAAACAAAACAAACTTGGAACAGTGGGGGGTTATTGAACCCAAAGAAAAAGATTTGCAAAATTTTATTTTGACTAATTGGGTTAATGTTTTCGTAGATTTTACTATATTTGCATAAAATTTATTTCTTTGTTTTTTATGAAAACTACCCTATTTCTCAACTACTTCTATTTAGTGGTTATTACTTCCTTCCTATTCTCTTGCACCAAAAGTTTAATTGAGCTTGAGCAAGTACCAACACTCCCATTCGAAAATGAACTAATCAAATTAGAACAGGTAAACTATTCAAGCCCTAAATTTTCTCGTGGGTTACATTTTTTTGATGAGAATACAGGTGTTTGTACTTCTTTAGAAGGTCAGATATTTCACACCAAAGATGGTGGTAAGGCATGGAAAAAAGTTTTTGAATCTAATGTGCAATTAGGCAACATCATGTTTTTAGATGCTCAAAATGGTTTTGTAATAGGCGCACCACACGATGAAACCAAAGGACTTGTATTGAAAACCACCGACTCTGGACTTACTTGGCAAGTTGTGTATCAAACAACAAAAGCGAATATTAAGGGGATAGTGAAAAGCAACCAACGTCTATACATTTTAGAAGCAACTTTCGATGGTCCGCAAAGTCCTCGATGTAATATTTTGACATCTGATTTTTCAGGAACTAATTGGAATCTTTCAGGATATTTTGCAGGCTTCCAAGCGCACAATTTGTACTTTCATGAAAGTAATTTATTTGTTACAGGCGGTATGGGGCAAGGCAAAATTTATAAGAGTTCAGATGAAGGTGTGAATTGGTCTTCTACAATCATTCCAAATAGTCTTTATACAACTGAAATGGCTTTTTTGAATAACAAAGCCTATTGTGCAATTGACCAACATAAAGTTTTCCAAACAACGGATTATACAAATTGGGTACAAATACAAGACTTTGATGTAGCTTCATTTTACCAAATGAGCGCACATCAAACAGCGAAAATAATTTTGTGGGGTAATGGAAAATACACAGGAGGAGATTTTGGACATTGGTACGGTAAATTTTCTATAACAGATGACGCTGGACTCACATGGAAATCGCAAGAAATCGCTGGAGCTAATTTTACAGTAGTCCATTTTTACAACAATCAGCAAGGATATTCTATGGTAAATGACGGAAGTTTGATTAAAATAACCTTGAAAAATTGAAATTCCGCTTCTTTTTTACTTGTTGTAACTTTTCTTTTTATGCCGTTGTTGGTGTTAGAAAAGTGCAGAAAACCTTTTTATTTTCAAAAATATTTTGCTATTGCACTTTTCGACACCAACAACAGACGCATTTGCGTGGGGTTGTTGGTGTCGAAAAATTGGATAGAGAAGTGTAGCTATAGAACAAAATTACGCCCAATTTTTTCTAAACACCAACAACGGCAGAAAAGTTACGTTCTAATTTCCTCAAACCTCCTGCACCATAAGTCCATGCATCTGCATGACTTCGTTTAGTTGCTTGATGAAGTCTTTGCGTAAGTGTTTGTATTGCCTGACCATAAGCGAGTTTTCGCCATCTGAGGCAGTCGAAGAGGCTATCATTTCGTCTGTTTTTTCAATCCATTGCAAGATTGAAGCAACTTTTTCTTGATAAGTAATCATAACACAATTTGTAAAAAGCCTTTGGTTTTCAATGGATTAACATCTGTTTCTTTAGTTTGTGAATACAACGTTGTCCAATAGTTTTTATTTGTTATGTATTGTTCATACTTAGGATGAGTAGGCGGATAAGTAGCCACCAAATAAGCATCTAATCCTTTGTCTTCGAGTGAGAAAGTCCAAAATCTATCTAAATAATCTCCTTCTCGTTCAAAGATTTGATAGTCAAAGAACGTAACTAAATCAAGGTCTTTAGGATTTTCTTTGAGCGTTACAAAACTACCATTGAGCCATTGTACAAAGTCAGCCGTAACACGCTTTTTGAACTCCTCTATATAACGCACATAGTTGATAAATATGCTTTTTCGAGTGGTAGAATTAGGGAAATTTGTCACAAAATAATGCTCTAAGGTTGCCAAATCTATCGCTATGGGTGTTTGGTATGGCATCAACAAACCAAATTCATTAAATTGCAATGTTGTCATGGTAATAAACTATCCTAACTTACCTACAAATTTACCCACATTTTACCATAAAAACAAAATACCTTGCCTGCCCAAATATACAAAAACGGGTTTATAGCCTTTTGTATTAGTATTGGTTTTATTTTGGTTTAGCTCGACATTGTTTTGCTATCGCAAAACGCAAGGTGCAACCTTGCAAAAATGCTGTTCCAAGTTACGCTTTGCTAAACTTGAAACAGTAGTATTATTTTATTTTCAAACAAAACAAACTTGGAACAGTGGGGAACTGAGTTAATCAAACTTCAACGAACTGAGTTTTTCTTTTTCTTCTATCCATTTTTTTTCTTCTTCCCAAAAAGATAGTATTTTTTCTGGCACATCATTACTTGCTTCTATTAAAATGGTCATCATTTCGAAAGAAACTTTATACCAATGGGTATTGTGGAACACTGATGAAGGTAAAGCTCCTTTTTCCAACAACATTTTGACTAAAATTTCATCACCTGTTTGTACAGCTAAATGTAGATTACTTCTTCCCATGTGTTTTGTATGCAAGTTGATATCTGCGCCTCGTTGTATCAATAACTGTATCATTTCAGTATCGTGATTGTAACAGGCTATTCGAAACGCTGTTCTTCTAACTTTTTTTCCAACTTCGAATTCATCTACATGTGCCCCATAATCCAATAAAAGTGTTACCAATTCTATGGATTTCATTCTTGCCGCTAAAACCAATGGCGATTGAAAAGAGTTGAAAAAACTTGCCTTTCGACAAGGGCTGACTCCTTGTTCAAGCATTTTTTTTACTTCTCCAATGTCTAAAATGTTGATATACTCCAATAATTTTTTACCTGAACTTAAATTTTGTTTGATATGTAGGTTCATATTAGCTCCTCGTTGTATTAACAATTGTATCATTTCAATGTTATAGCACCAACAAGCCATACGAAG
>JAAFJK010000069.1 GCA_013298105.1 Cytophagales bacterium | reverse complement strand
GTAAGTCAGAAAGTAAACCTATCAAAAAACAATAAAAATATGCAACCCAACATAGAAAAATTACAGAAATTGCTTGATGAGGTAGGCAAGATACGCGAAAAACACGAAAATATAGCTCGCCTGAAAGGAGAAGGCTTTAATGTATTTGGTATTTTGGGGCTTGATGAAAATAAACACAGCGATTTTATAGCAGAATTGCTCAGTCCTCAAGGTTCACACGCACAGGCAGGCAAGTTTTTAGACCTTTTTTTGGATATTTTGGTGGAAGCTAAAATCATAGATAATAAACTTGCCTACCAAAATGCAGAAGTGCAGAGGGAAGTAACATTAAGCGAAAACAGCAGGTTAGATATTTTGTTGAGTGCGAATAGTGGCACGATTTACATAGAAAATAAGATTTGGGCAAGCGACCAAACCGAACAGGTAAAACGCTATCATGACGCAGGCAAGAATAAACCTAATTTCAAACTTTTGTATCTTACGCCGAGTGGTAAGGAGGCAGAAAGTGCAGGCAATCTAAAGGCAGGCGAGCATTATTTCCCTATTTCCTACCAAACACACATCATTAAGTGGCTCGAAGCGTGCCACAAAGAAACGGCAGACTTGCCTATTTTGCGCGAAACTATCAAACAATACATTATTTACCTCAAAAAACATATAACGGGACAAGCCCAAAACAACGAAATGGAAAAGGAACTGAATAAGGTCATTCTTGACAATATAGCAGAAGCAGCATTGCTTACAAAACAGACTAATAATGCGTTGAGAGCATTACTTGAGGAAGTTATGACTAAATTAAAGGAAAAACTGAACAATTTGAATGGTAAGTTAGAAATTTCTATTGCTGATGTTTCCAAATTGCAGATAGTCTTTTCAAATAATTGGCAGAAAAATTTTGCAATTGCTTTTGTGTGGCAAGGTCAAGGCACTATCCAAAAGCCTATATTTCATCTTGGAGTCGTTGCAGAGCCTAAAAAATTTGATAATCAAAAAGTAATCGAATTTTTCAAAGAAAAACTAACAAGTTATGAGAAAAAACTTAAATTTCCAAGTGAGAAAAATACTTGGTGGCTTTGGGCTGAGGATATCCAATATGAAAAATTACAAAATATTTCCTCTGACGAAAGTATAATATACATAGCCAACGCCATCAAAGAATATACGCCTCTTTGTGATGAAATAGATAAAAATTTTCGCAAAACTGCCTAACTTTCCACGTCCAACCTTTAGGGTATTGCGCCTGAAATGTAAATCTCTGTAGAAATCGTAAGTTGGCGCAACACCCTAAAGGTTGGACGCTTCGTAACAACAATATATTTTTTCAAAAAATTGAAAAATCAATAACTTATATGAAAAATCAATATCAAGTGAACTTTCCTGTAGAGTTAGCGTTTTCGCTGAAAATGCAAGAACAGGAGTTTGCACAAGAAGTAAAAAAACTGTTTTTAGTCAAATTGTATGAATTAGGCAAAATATCGTCAGGCAAGGCAGGCGAGTTTTTGGGATTGACACGTGTGGACTTTTTAGAAATGCTACGCCTATACAATATCAGCATTTTCAATGACTTAACAGAAGAAACACTTTTAAACGATTTGCAAAATGCCTAAAATTGTCGTTTCGAATACAACGCCTATCATTACTTTATTGGAATTATAGAGGCTGTTTCGCCTTATCTAACCAAAATGGAATAAAATGATATTTGGCTTAGCGAAAATTTGAAAAAAATAGTTCTTAAACAAGCTAATGAATTGTAAAAAACAACCTATATGGAAAATACCAAAATAAAAGCACCTAAATCATACTCAGATTTTACGGTTCAGCATTTGCAAGATATGTTTGGTATCAAAGACCAACTGATAGATTTGAATTTGTATAGTGAAAATGTAATGCCTACTGCATGGCTTTTGGAAACATTGGCTACACACGTGGGCTTGCCTATGGGTTCGGAAAAGGCGAAATCTCAAATGATTATCACCCCTATTTTGCTCGAACTGTACCGAAAACAAACAGATGTATTTAGTTTTTTTTCGGGTTATACCTTTGAAGTAGATAAAAGTTTGGCTTTGACAGGTAGATGCGATTATTTGCTTACCAAAGAAGTCCGAAGTACGAATATAGAATCGCCTGTGATAGGTATTTTTGAAGCAAAAGATGACAATTTGAATAAATGGTATGGGCAATGTGGGGCAGAAATGTATGCCGCAAGGCTTTTCAATGAGCAACAAAAGCGTAATTTTCCTATTATTTTTGGGGCGGTAACGAATGGTTTTACGTGGCAATTTTTGAAATTAGAAAAAAATATTTTGTCGATTGATACAGAAACCTACAGTACCCGCAACTTGCCTGAACTCTTGGGCGTTTTACAAAATGTAATTGATTTTTATAAATAATTCAACCCTCTAAAAATATGAAAACATATCAAATAACCTTGCCTGATGATGTTTCAGAGGAAATACTAACAGCTTTACTTGCTAAATTGGGCATTACGCTTGAACATGAGCAGGAAACTATAGTAAAGGGAACTTTCCTACCTCACGAAAAACCCTCTGACTTTGTGCCTATTTGGGACAAATATGAGCGTACTTTTGAACAAATTAGAGAAAACGCATGGAAAAGACAAAACATTCAAAATCAAAAATTTTAACCCTCTAAAAATATGCAAATAGCCATACAAGGCACGTTTGAGAATGGGCAAATCAAACTCAAGTCCTTGCCTCCCCAAAATATGAAAACTGACGTTATCGTAGTTTTCGAATCCCAAGAAAATGAACAATCTGAACCCAAAAAAGGTGTGCGTTTGGGTAGCCTCGCAGGTATGGGCTACAGTATCCCTGACGATTTTGATGAACCACTTGATGACTTAAAAGAATATATGTAATGCGCTACTTGATTGATACGAATATTGCGATATGGTCTGTAATAAATCCTGAAAAAATTATTGCGTACAATCAAATAATCTTAGAAAACAATGAGATTTTTATATCTCAAGTGAGTTTATTTGAAATAGCCATCAAGCAAAAAATAGGCAAAATGCCTGAATTGGCATTGACTACTGAAAAATTGATAGAACGATTTGAAATTGATGGATTTAAAATATTGTCTATCAACAATCAACATATTGCTCACTATCACAATGTACCTCTTTTAGAGGAACACAAAGACCCTTTTGACAAATTGATTATTGCGACAGCTTTATGTGAAAATATGCCTATCATATCAGCAGACGCAAAATTTACGTTTTACAAAGATTTGATAACGCTCATCGAAAATTAGTATGCAAAACCAACCCGAACTCCTCGACCAATTTCCCTATAGCACTGATGCACAATGGTTTAATGCCTTGCAATTTGTGCGAAAAGCCCCTTTTGCCGAAGACTTTTGGCAGACTTTCAAGGGACTGTATAAAAAACTTGAGCAATACGTCATGGACTCGCCTGAAGCCTGCACAGGGACTGTGCAGAAATTGGTGGGCGCGTTTATTGAGCGCATCGATACCGTAAAATCGGAACATATCAAAACCCAACGCTTTCCTACTATAGCGACTTTGGGCTACATGAAACGCAGGGCAAGGCGTTTGCTTAATCATTTTGGGAAAACAAACCCTGATGTGTATGTGGCTTTAGTGAAATCTTTGCTCGCGGGGCAGGAAGGCAAGGCAGAAATCCACGCGGAACAGTGGATTTGCTTAGACCTTTTTTGGGGAAATTCCGCAAGGCACGTACAAACAGGTTTCGGACATAATAACTATAGCTTGAAAAAAGATAAATTTCAGCTTAAAAAACCAGAAGAACGTTTTGCGGGCATTTGGGAGGAAAATTTGCAAACTTTGCATGAGCTTCTGCAAAAAGACTTGCCTGCCCAAGTGAGCGAATTTGCGGTAAAGGTACTTGAGCGCAAACAAAGCAACTTGCCTGCCCTTTCAGAAAAGAAATTAGAAACTTTTTTTCAAAGTGGTTCAGTGTGGCTACAGCGCGTGGCGGTTCGAATGACTTACGAGAAGCTGACTTTTCAAAGCATCTCGCCTGAATTACAGGCGGGTTTGACGCTTTTTGCCGAGCCTACCTTGCTGAAGAAAATAGAAGAAATCAACAAAAAACGCACCGCAAACAACAAAGATTGGGAGCATCAATTTGCGGAATCATTGAAAAATACGGTTTGGAGTTTGTTGCAAAAAGGCAATAACAGCAGGCGAGTCATCAAGGCACTTGCCTACCTAAGCGATAAATATCCTACCAAATTAAAGAGCATTGATGCACTTGCTATAGCTCCCGCACTTTTGCAATCAAAGAACGAAATATTGGAAAAACTTGCCCTTGCCTCCATACAAAGCGCGAAAAAAGAAGATGCGATGGCATGGATAAATGCACTCGGCACAGACCGCACCGCTGCAAAAGATACTTTGTATGACAAAATAAAAGTTACGTTGGCAGGCAAGTTTCCCCAAAACTTAGACCGAAATGTGATGCGTCCTTTTATTTTCAATACTTCTTTTTATGTGGCAGATTTTGGTTGGCATCTTACAAGCAAAATGTCGGAATGGTACACCTATCAATTTTGGAGCAAGTTCACACAAAGCAGTGCAGTGTATGGCAAAAGGCGCGAAATATTTATGCACGCGATAACTTCGCCTTCAGGCATAGTGGCGTTCAAGCGTTATTATAAATACAGCAATTATTTTGTAAGTTATTTTCATAATGATAACTTAAAGTTTGTGCTTGACTATGCAGGCAAGGAAATTACTGATTTATTCCACAAATACTACAAAGACCAATTCCAAAGCTATCCTATCAACAATTTACAGAATTTAGGACTTTTGCCTGACGTTTTTCGTGATGAGATTTTTGCGGAAGCCTTGAGAGAATTAAAGAATAGAGATATTTTTGAGAACGGAAATGCTTATCAACTTAATACATTGTTGCGCAAAAGTGATGGTTGGTATTTAGAAGCTATAAAGCAACTTATAGAAAATACAAAATTTACTAAAAGTAGTGCATATACGGTATTTAAATCTTTTCTTGATGAATTTCACTCAGATAGAAAGCGTATTTTTGATATGTTGCAGACACTTTCGGCAGGTAGGCAAGCTGTTTTGCTTGAAACATTGGCAAATAATCCTCCGTGGTTAGTAGGTCATGCGAGCGTTTTCCCTGAAACTTGGCGCAAACTTGCGTTGCAAAATTTGAATATTGACTCGGTGATGAATATTGTACGCGATTCTGATGCTACGCAATGGGACGTGCTGAAAGAGTCCGTATATGATTTTTTGAGCAATAAACCACAACCTTCGAGTTTTTGGAAAGAGATTTTGGAAACGGCTATCGCTATGCCTGACAGTCCTTTGGTAGCAAGGATTTTGGAAAATGCGGACTGCAAACGACTGTTCTTGAAATTGGAAGATGTTACGATATTGGATATTGCACAACCTGACTTAGAAGATTTGTTGGCAGAATGGGCAAGTGCGAATGAACGTATTTTTGCTATGGGTAGTTATGAACTTTTCCGTTTATGTATTCATAAATTGCCGAAATTGCGCACTGCGGGTTATATGTTGGCGAAAAAACAAGGCATTACGGTTCAGTTTGGGCTAAGGCTTATGGAGTCGGATTTGCCTGAAGCCATCAGCGAATCGCAAGCGTATTTCAATGCCTTGCCTGCCCAAACAGACGAGGAATGGGACGCACTACTCGGTATGATAGACAGTCCGAATAGGCAAGTGCGTATTTTTGCCCTTGCCTACTGGAAAGGACGTGCCGAGCATTTGGGTACAAAACCACAACTTTTGCCTTTCCTATCCGAACACGCAGACCAATCTGTGCAAGAGGCTGTAGCAAAAGAAATCAAGGAGAAAAAAGTGCAAAATCCTTTTGTGCAACGTTTTGAAAAAGAAGTACTTAGACAGAAAAATACAGCAAGAAAAGCGAAAGATATTGTAAAAGCGCACATAGAAGAAACCCTCGAAATTGATGCGCAAACGCTGATAGAACTCGCGCAATCTGCCAACAAACGCGAAGCGGAATGGGCTATAGTGCAACTTACCAAAAAGGCTTTGGCAGGCGAGGATACGAAGGGTTTTGTGTTGCAGTAGCATTTTGCTCAATAAAATAGGGTTTGAAACCCTATTTTATTGAGCAAAATTAGTAAACTAATTTTTGATTTGTTTCGTTGTATTTATGGCAAAAACTATGCTCGAATTGAGTAAGTTATTTTGGGAAAATTTGCTTGCTTCATTTACCAAAAGTTATGAAAAAGGTGAAATAGACGTGATAACTTACCAACAAAAAGTTGATGACATCTTAGATGAACTTTTTGTAATTTATGAACAATTAAAACATGAGGAATAACATGAAAACATTTGATTTTTCTCCTTACCACACTCGTTGCATTAATGCGCAAAACGAAACTGAAGCACGTGAGATAATAGCGGAGTGCGTTTCGGATATGAATACATACATTGCTGAAAATCAAGCGAATAAAATAGATGTATTTGATAATTTGCTTGAACAAATCAGGCAAGGTGTAGCTACTTTGCATAAAGAGGTAGATAAATATTATAGCTTGAAAGCGGCTTGAGATATGAAAATAACAGAAATCGTAGTCATAAAACCCTATCAGGTAACACTTCGATGGAGTAATGACGAAATACGTACAAATGACCTTGCCTACCTCTTAACGACTTATCCCACTTTGCAAGATACACAAACTTTCCTACAGGCAAGTATAAAAGATGGTGCGTTGGCGTGGGAAAACGTACAGATAGAAGTAAAACTTGCCTCCCAAATCCTTTCCTTGCCTTTAGTATTGGATAAGCAGGTTTTGTATCAGGAGAGCGTTTTGGTAGGCAAGGTGCAGGAAAGTTTAATTACAGTATAGTTTTATGAAAAAATACCTTATCATTCTCGAAAAAACCGCTACAGGTTATTCCGCCTACTCGCCTGATGTGGAGGGGTGCATTGCTACAGGCGATACAGTAGAAGAAACACGCCAAAATATGCAAGAAGCCCTACAGTTCCACCTCGAAGGACTTGCTTTAGAAGGCTTGCCTATCCCACAAGCCCAAAGCAAAGCCGAATTTGTGGAGGTGTAAATTATTTGTGCTACATTTTTTTTAGTTTATTCCTATGCTCGCTATATCTTCAGCCAACAACGCCCAACTTGAGGTTATTGAACCCAAAGAAAAAGATTTACAAAACTTTATATTGGCTAATTGGGCTAATATTTTCGCTAACCTCGT
>JAAFJK010000007.1 GCA_013298105.1 Cytophagales bacterium | reverse complement strand
CCTGTTATGCTTAGGTAGGCAAGGAAAAGTACCAAAAAAGGTTGCCATTTTAAAAAAAAGGTTGCCTTTTTATAACATTATCATCAAATACGCCGTTTTATGACTTTTAACAATTTTTTAACAAATCTAAACAATGGACAAGAAGACAAAAACAAACTTAGCGTTTTGTTTTGGCTGAACAACGCAAAAAAAAGCAAAAAAACAAAGCTCATTCCCTTTTACTGCCGCATCACGCTCAATGGCGCAAGAGCTACTAAGTGGGGCTTTAGCGCAAACATTTCAATCAAAAATAAAAAAGATTGGAATAGCAAACTACAGCGCATCATGCTCGATACAGAAGAAGCGGAACTACAAAACGACAGAATGCAACGCATAAAGTTGGATATTTTGCAGGTTTTTGCCGTTTTTGAGTTGGCAGGCAAGCCTTTTACTTCGCTTGATATTCACAACGAATATCTTGGTGTAAAACCTGCGCCTGTAGTCCACACACTACAAAACCTTGTAGATAAGTGGGAGGAGATGTTTCAAAAATTGGTAGAACTGCAAGAGAAAAGCGATAAAACGCTTGAAAGCTACCAAGAGTATAACATCAAGACTGTTACCTATTTTGGTAGCAATAAACCTCTCATGGACTTTACAGAAAGTATGTGGGAGGACTTTCGATTGCATCTGCGTACACTTGTAATCACAACAGGTAGAAACAAAGGGCAAACATTGCACACCAACACAGTTGCAAAAATCATGGGGCATTTTGGTACACTGTTCAACTATGCCAAAAAGCTACGTTGGCTACCTATTGACTTGTATGAAGATTGTGGTAGCTCACGCATCAAAGCCAAGACATTAGCTCTTACCACCAAACAACTCGAACATCTTATCAAAATAGGAGTAGAAACAAAGAATGAAGGGCTAAAAACAGCCATCGACATATTTGTCTTTTTGGCAAGTACAGGCTTTAGCTACAAAGATTATTGTTGCCTAACGGCTGAAAACTTCACTACTCATGAGGACGGGCGAAAATACATAGTGAAAGAGTACAGAGAAAAAAGCCCTATCGCCAAACGGTACGGCAAAAGTATTGTGCCTATTTTGAAGGAAGCACACGCCTTTTTGGATAAATACAGCGAAAATCCTGACAATTTCCCCAAACCAGACTCTCATGAGGTAAATGATTTGCTCAAAATTGCTTGGGAAATTATAGGCGTTACAGAAGAAATGGCACTCAAAAACTCTCGCCACACTTTTATCAACTATGCGCGGTCTGTGCTTGGTTTACCTGAAGTGGCTATCATAGCTATAGTAGGGCATAGCACTGTGCGCACTACTGAAGAAAGCTATCTCATTAGAGATATTGAAATGGTAGAAAATGACCTGAAGCGGGCTAACCTCTAAAAAGTTTACGTTCCGTAAACTAATGCACAAAAAGTGAATCAGGTAGGCAAGTTCACAAATTGTGAACTTGCTTTGTTTTTTTAAAAAAACCTACTACCTTTGCCAAAGAAAAACCTTGCCTACTGCAAATAGGCAAGGTTAGGAATGTTTTTAACCGTCTAAAATCAAAAAACAATGAGCAAAGATAATAAATTTTGGGGAAATGCCAATAAATTTTCAATAATTATTAGCATATTGAGTATTCCGACTGTAGTTCCTCTCTACATAACTTTTTTCAACAAACCATTTGTGAATATGTGGCAATTTTTTTTGCAAAACGCTTTACTATTTACAGTTACAATTCTTATCATGGCGTATTTTACGTTGTGGTTAAGTTTTAATTCATATACACGCCTGCAAGCCAAAGCACAGGCAGAGCGCGAAGCAAAAGAAGCTAAATATCGAGAAGATGCGGCAAAAGCACAGGCAAAGCGCGAAGCAAAAGAAGCCAAATATCGAGAAGATACAGAGAATTATTTGTATTACTTAGCTTGTGCTGTTAAAGCGCATACGATTATGATTGGCAACTACAAACAAATCCATCCTCTTGTGGGCGATTTGCGAGAAGGTGGAATGTCCAAAGACGAATATCACACCTACATGAATGGCAAGGCTCCTTACCCTCCTTTCCCAGCATGGGAAGAAAATATAGACTAACACCCCAAAAAGCCCTCTTTCGGAGGGCTTTTTTTGTGGTTTTTCAGATGCCCACTGGCAGG
>JAAFJK010000259.1 GCA_013298105.1 Cytophagales bacterium | reverse complement strand
TTGCAAAACTAAATGTAAGTACAGGGTATTCCTCCCACTCAATTTTATCCTCAATCCAAAGTCCTTCAAAAAGGTCTTTCCTACCTGAAAATAAATGTTCTAAAATACTGATAAGTAAGGACTTCCCGAATCTACGTGGGTGGGAAAGGAAATAAGCCTTACTTTGTGTGATAAGTTGATAGAAATGTTCAGTTTTATCCACATACACACATTTTTGCCTCCTCAATTCTGAGAAATCTTGAATACCAAGAGAATAACGTTGTTTTTGCATGGTGCAAAGTTACGAAAAAAATCACAAGAGAAGTTTCAATTCTCAAATTTTTCCCACTTGCATTCTTTGATTTCCTTGTCTTTGCAGACCGCACCCAAAAGATAAATTTCTTTTTCGGAGGCTTCATAGCGTTGGTAATAACGATTTTCGTGAATTTGCGTCATAGCATCTTCGAGTGTGCCATTTACTTTGAACTCAAAGATAAAAATGCCATCTTTTGTTTCCACTACAGCATCAATTCGCCCCTCACTTACACTTGGTTCTGCTTGTGCATAATACCCCAAAAGTCGGAAGGTAAGAAAAATAATGGCTTGATAATATTTCTCTTGTTTGGTGTCAAAGATTTGGTAAGGAATTTCGCCTAAAATGCTGTTGAAGATTTTGAAAAGTAGTTTGAAATCACGCTTGCCCAATGAAAGAAATATATCGCGTGCTATAGGTTTTACGATTCGTTTATGACTGTAGGCACGCAAAAGATTTTGCAACATAGAGTCGCGCACTTCTTGGTTCGGGTAGGTAAGGGTATAAATGCCATCATCTTTTGCCTTGATAGTGAGGTAGCCTGTCTGAAAAAGCAAGGTTATCTCATCTAAGGCTTCTAAGTTAAAATTTCTCAAAACACTTGCATCTACTTCCAAATCTTCTACATTGTACGTAAAATTTTCGTGCATCATTTGTATCAAAAAGAGCGGTGTGCCTGTTTCGAACCAATAATTTTCAAAATCTCTGTGGGTTAAAAACTTGAGTACAGAAGTGGGATTATAGACCTTGTCCTTGCCTGCGTTCCACGAATAGCCATTGTACCAAAGACGCATTTTCTCAAAGCATTCTTCGTAGGTAAGGTTCATTTCTTGGGCTATTTCGGCTATTTTTTCGTGAAAATGATGTTCTATTTCTGCCTCTGTATAACCTAAAAGCGTTGCAAAATCTTTGCTTATCGTAATGTCTTCTAAATGATTCAAGTCTGAAAAAATAGACACTTTGCTGAACTTTGAAACACCTGTAATGAATATAAATTTCAAATATTCATCAAGGTCTTTCAGAGGCGAGTAAAATTGGCGCATCAATTCGCGGTTTTCTTCTGCTTTCTCAAGGTCATCTTTGCGCAAAAACTCTGTAATAGGTTTGTCATATTCATCAACCAAAAACACCACGCCTTTTTGGTAGCGTTTGGAAAGTGTAATGATAAGTTCTTCTATTTTGCTTGATACAGTTTTATTTTGCAAAGTAACACCATAACGTTTTGCCTGTTCTTCAATTTTCGAATCAAAGTAAGCCTCTAATCCAATTTTATGAAAATCAGATTTTGCAAAACTAAATGTAAGTACAGGGTATTCCTCCCACTCAATTTTATCCTCAATCCAAAGTCCTTCAAAAAGGTCTTTCCTACCTGAAAATAAATGTTCTAAAATACTGATAAGTAAGGACTTCCCAAACCTACGTGGGTGGGAAAGGAAATAAGCCTTACTTTGTGTGATAAGTTGATAGAAAAGTTCCGTTTTATCCACATATACACAGTTTTGTTCACGCAATTCGCGGAAACTTTGAATACCAAGAGAATAACGTTGTTTTTGCATGGTGCAAAGTTACAACTTTTTTTGTAATTTTCCTTACCTTTGCCGAAATGAAAACTCATGTTATTTTTTACATTTTCTGCTATTTCCTGTTGTGGCAGGCAAGTCTGGGATTTGCTCAAGACCTGATAGTCGAGCCATTCATGAGTGCCAACTCGTTTCCGAGCGCGGAACTATACAACATTGTGGAAGGCAGGCAAGGCACAAAATGGGTAGCTTCTGATGTTGGCTTGCTCAAAATAGTAGGCAATCAAGTAACGCACCTGACTACCAAAGATGGGTTAGAGGAAAATGTGATTCTGCGCTTGTACCCTTCGCCTACAGGCAAGTTGTGGGTAGCAGGTTTGCGTGGTTCGCTCTCTTATATTTACAATGATAATTTAAAAAAACTTCCACATTTAACCAGTTTTCAAAAAGCGCAAAAAATACAATCACACATTACACAATTCACAACTTTTCAGAACGAAACAATTTTATTCACCAAGTTCAATGATACCATTACCTATCAAGCTAATTTGAGTGAGGTGAATATTCAAAAAGCACACGAAGATAGTACAGCAATCATTCATTTATTTCCTGATAAAAAAGCAATGATTCAAAGCCCTAAAGTTAGGTTACTGCTTGAGCCACGTTGGGTTATCCAAAAAGACGGCAAACGTTATGAATTAGGCAAGATACCAAATAGTAGCAATGTGCAAGGTGCAAAAGTGCAAATTTTGAATGATTCCACTATGTATGTATGTGTTTTGAATGAATTGTTAAAAATAGAAAATTTCAAAATAGTAGCCCATCATACCTTACCTCGTCCCATTCTTTTTATCAAAGAAATCAAGCAAGAAATATTTTTAGGTGTTTTTTACAATGGTATTTTTCGATTAAGAAACGAGTTGCTTGAAAAAGTAGAAACAGGTAATTTGGATAAATTAAGCGTTACAGATATGATACAAGACCAAGAAAACAACCTTTGGTTCACGACTTTAGAAAAAGGGCTTTTTGTAACGCGACTGCCCCAAGCAAAACGGGTTTATCAAGGTGAAAATGTGGTTTTGAATTTGAAAAATAACAAAGTTATTCTTTCCGATAACATTGTTGTAGAAGCCAAGAAAAAAACGAAAATAGCTTTTCCTTCTGAAAGTGCCATCTTAAATTCGGTAGGCATCATAGCTCAAAAAATAGTTTATTTAACTTCAGGTGGGATTAAATTTGAGCATAAAAATAACTTTGAAAAAAACAGTCAATTTTCAAAAGATTTTATTGTTATTGACGGGCATAATCTGGTGGCATTTGGAGGTTTTACGGTTAGTCATATCAACGAAGATAGTCAAATTAAATACCCCCTGCTTTTTCGTCCCCTTTGTGTAGAAAAATACAACCAAAACTTTGTACTTTTGGGTACTCAAGAAAGTGGCATCAAAAAAATAGATATACGTCAAAGAAAAGCAGATACTTCGCATTTTGCAGGCAATTATCGCGTGAATTGCCTCAAAGTTATTGCCCCTAATTTGATAGCAGTGGGAACAAATGATTTTGGGGTACTTTTGTTAGATTCGGTAGGCAAGTTATTGCAAACTATCCAGCATTTGCCCCAACGGATAGATTGCCTTGCCTACCAAGACAGTACGCTCTACATAGGCACACGCTTTGGGTTGCACATCTACCACTTGCCTACCCAAAAAATGCTCAAACTAAACCAAAGTAACTTCCTGCCCTTTGATGAAATCGTGAAACTGCAAATGGTAGGCAAGGAACTTTACATAGCGAGCAAATATGAGGTTATACATCTACAAACAAAAGACCTGCAAAACCTGCCAATAACGATAGCGGTTATGTTTCACAAAAAATTGGTGGGCAATATGTTACGGCTTGATTTGGCGCAAAATTCTTACAAAGCATCAAAAAATGTGGTCTTTCATATAGAAATACAAAACCAATATAGTGGCAAAATAAAACGCTACAGCACGCGCCAAACGCATTTTGAAACGGAACTTGCCTACGGAAATTTTAAGCTGAAAATTTATGCACACGATAGTCTGACACACTCGACCTCAAAAATCCATATCTTCGCGCTTGCCTTGCCTGCCCCTTACTACGAAACGAATTGGTTTTGGGCAATGTGCGCCATGTTGTTCATGGGCGTGGTGGCGTGGGTAGCTTCGCGGATAGTGCGTCAAGTGAAACGTCAAGAATTGCAAAAACGCTTGATACAACAAAAAATCACGGATTTGGAAAGTCAGGCACTACAGGCACAAATGAACCCGCATTTTCTTTTCAACGCCATCAATTCTATTCAAGCCTTTATCCTGCAAAATAAAACTGAAGAAGCGCATTTTTATTTAGGCGAATTTGCCAAATTGTTTCGGCTTATTCTGAACCATAGCCAAAAAAAAGAGGTAACACTTGAGGAAGAAATCGCGCTTTTACGTCTTTATATTGCCTTAGAAGCGCAACGCCTGAAAGACACGATTGATTTTCAGGTAGAAATTGCGGAAGGTATAGAAATAGACAACACGCTCATTCCTACTATGTTGCTACAACCCATTGTTGAAAATGCGGTTTGGCACGGTTTGAAGCCTGATATTCGCCCTAAAGTCATTCGTTTGCGCGTGGGTAGGCAAGACGATTGCCTGCATTTGCATCTCTACAACAATGGCAAGCCTATAGTGAAGCCCACCTTGCCTGCCCTGCACGAGTCGAAGGGGCTGCTGATAGTGCAGGAAAGAATCAATATTTTGTATGAAAACCCGCCGTCCTTTCCTACTTTTTCCTTAGAAAACGCGCCTGATGTGGGCGTAATGGTGAAAATTGTCGTACCTTTGAAGGTTATTTATTAGAAACAAGCCATGAACGTAATTTTAGTAGATGATGAAGAAAGCAGTTTAGAGGTATTGAGTATTTTGATAACCCAATATTTCCCCACGCTTGGCATAGTAGGCAAGGCGCAAAACGTCCATCAAGCTGAAACTCTCATCAAAGCACAAAAGCCTGATATCCTGTTTCTTGATGTACAGATGCCTGACGGTTCGGGCTTCGACCTTCTGCGCAATTTGGGCAAAATAAACTTCCCTGTGGTGTTTGTTACGGCTTATGACCAATATGCCATTCAAGCCTTGCGCTTGAGTGCTACAGATTATTTGCTCAAACCTATTCACAAAAACGACCTGCAGTTTGCAATAGAAAAATGCGTAAAAATGCGCGATTTCTATGCCCAAAACGAACTCGACTATGCCGAACTGTGGGCAAATCAATCACGAAATCAAGCTGACAAAATATTGGTTTTGAACAAATATTCAGGCGAGAGCCTTGCCTACCCCAAAATCATCAGCATAGAAGCAGACTCCAATTATGTACTTATTCACACTACAGACCAACGCAAAATAAGCATCTCGAAAACCCTGAAAGAAGTGGAAGAAATGCTTTGCGACTCAAGTCATTACTTTCTGCGTGTGCATAAGTCGTTCATTATCAACACCCAACACATCAAACAAATCCAACGCAAAGAACCTGCAAGCATTACTTTGCAAAATAACCAAACTGTAGAAATCCCACAACGCAAGCGTGCTGAAATTCTGCAAATTTTGGAGCAAAAGGTATGGTAAGCAGAACATTATCCTTAACAAACCTTCCAACTTGCTGATGTTTTTTTTACTTCCAACTTTGTGCTAAATAGTATTAGCACCAATTAAAAAGTAAAATTATATAGTAGTCTGGAATCAGTCATAAAATAAAAATTGGCAAAAAATACCTTTTGTAAATAATCATTCGTTTTATTTATAAAAAACACCTTGCCTGCCCTTTTATCTATGGCTCTTATAACCCAAAAACCTATAACCCTTGCTACCGAACACGCCAAAGCCGTATTAGCAGGCGAGCGCAGGTTCGAGAATGCGTTTCAGTCCCTTTCGCGCCTCATTTTAGGGGGCGAAGACTCTATTCGCAAAACATCTGTCAATGGATTAGCCACTTACGATTTTCGTGTTTTCCGCGAAGGCAAGAAGCACATGATAGGTATGTACGACGAAATCAACAGTTTCGTTTCTTTCGTAAAAGACGCGGCAGAAGGCGGTTCTTCGGCAGAAATGGCGTTTGTACTCATTGGCGAACCGGGCAATGGCAAAACGTTTTTTGTTGATTTTCTCAATGCCTTGTATCGCAACTATATCAGCTTGCCTGAAAACCGCCGCTATAGCTTCAAATTCAAGAACTTAGACAAATTGGGTGGCTACGGCAAAATCACAGAAATTGAGTCCCAAACCTTCGAAGACCCGATGGTTCTGATGATGAACCTCTTTGAAGGCAAAGACCAAAACCAAGCGTTTTTAGCACAATTAGGCGCGAAAGATGCGCAAATTGATAATTTTTATAAAAGCTACAGACCACTTGGCGCGTGTACGGACTTCATTTTGAGCGAAATACGCGACTATACGCAAGGTAATACAGAGCTTATTTTGAATGATTTTATAGAAATATTTACTGTGCCTATCAGCGAGTCGCGTGGGACGCTCACAGGCAAGTACGCCGCTAAGGACAAAATTACGTCTTCAGCAGTCGATTTGTTGGGGGAGGAATCTATATCTCGCCTACTGCACATCACCAATACCAATAATCCGTACCGTTTCGATTTGCGCAGAGGCGCGTTGGCGCGTGTAGCAGGTGGAGGCATACACTTTGCAGACGAAGTTTTTAAGAATAAAAAAGACCTTATTCAAGTCTATTTGGGCGTAATCCAAAACCGAAGCATCGAGATAGAGGGCTTCAAATGGCCTCTCGATACGCTCATAGTTGCTACAAGTAACAATGCTGAATTTGGTAAATTTTTAGAAGAAAAAGAACAAGCTCCTATCGTGGATAGGTGTCGCTTGTGTTATATGTCGCACAATACCAACTATCGTCACCAAGAAAAATTAAGCAATTTTGCTATAGGTACGCAAGAAAAAACAACTTTTTCAGGCGAACATCTGCACATTGACCCAAACTTGAATTACGCGCTTTCAGTAGCCGTAACGCTTAGTCGTATGCCTCCTTCTGATAAACTCACGCCTATCGAGATGATGAAACTCGCGGCAGGCGAGGTGGCAGGCGAGAAAAGCATCAAAGCCCTGACTGAAGTTATCAACGAACTCAATACTGAACCTGACGTTACCAAACGTTTTGGGCAAAAGGGTTTAGGACATCGAAATTTGGGGCGTGCTGTGCAGATTTTACTCGAACTTTCTGAAACGCAGGAAGGCAAGTGTATGTATGCGGGAGATATATTCAAGGCATTGGAAAGTGTAATTTTGGATTATATCCGAGATGCAAGCGACCAAGCAAAATACCTCAAAGATGTAAAAATTGCACGTGGTTTGCATCGCAAAAATGTGATGACTGCCATTTTCAATGCTTACATGGACGAGCCTGATGCTATCCAACGTGATGTGCTAAACTATGTGAATATGGTCATTGGCATTGATGCGAAAAACTTAGGCGCGAACCGCATCTGGACGTATAAAGACCCGCAAACAGGCAAGGTTGTTCCGCTAAAAATTGATGAAACGTTTATAGACAGTGTAGAGGAAAGATTGGGCTTGAAAAACCGCGAGCAGAAACAGTCTTATCGCACTACGATTGCCAAAATATACGGACAGAAAATTTTGCAAGAACCGCATTACGACTTCATGGACAACAACGAGTTGGTAAAAGCCGTAACAGATGTTCGTCTGAAATCTGATGTAGCAGGGGCAGGAAGTTTGGTAGGCGCACTTTCGAACCGCACCAACGAAGAAAACCAAAAATTGTATAATCGTATGCTCGATACAATGGAGCATAAATTGGGTTATTGCCGTACTTGCGCCCTCAAAACAATAGAGTATTTCTGTACTCAAGATGATGCGAATTAGGGGTAAAAGGGTGGAGAGGTTGAAGGGTTGAAAGAAATTTATAGCACTCCGCAAAGGCTTGGCTTTTGTGGGGTGTTTTTTTTCATTTCCCAAACTTTTGTCCTAAAACCTACAAATAGCTTGCCTACCGCATGGGCAGGCAAGATTTTTTAGACACAAGCAGAACGCTTATGTTGGTGGGAAATAGCAAAGACTGACTACTACTTCATCTTACTTCGCTTGACCATGTAAGCATACAATATTTCCTCAAAACCCTGCCTGATGTCCGTTTCTATCAGGTCTATCTTGTATTGTCCACAGCGCAATTTTAGGTCTTGATAAAATTGTTCTTGGTGTTTTTTGAAAGATTCACGCACTTGGGAAGGCTGGAGTTTGATTTTCTCTCCCGTTTCGAGGTCTATAAACTCCGTAGGACGTTCTGCAAAGTCAAATTCATATTCTGTTTGGCGGTCTGTTACATGGAACAGTAAAACCTCATGTTGATTGTGCTTCAAGTGTTGCAAAGCCGCGAATAACTGTTCAGTTTCTTGTACGCGCTCAAACATATCACTAAAAATCACCACCAACGAGCGGCGTGGTATCTTATCTGCTATCTGATGCAAGGTTTCGGCAATCGCAGTATTTTTCGCGGTAGGCAAGTCTTTGCTCTCCCAGAGGCTTTGTAAAGCGATAAAAATTTTGTTCAGGTGCGAGGGCGTGGATTTGGTAGGCAAGTGCAGTTTTATCTCCTCCGCGAAGGTACAAAGGCTTACGGCATCTTTTTGTTTTTGGAGCATATAGGCTATAGCGGCTGAAGCCAATAAGCCAAAAGAGAGTTTGCCCCTATCTTCCGCAGGATAATACATCGAGGGCGATACATCAAGCAAAAGCTGACATCTCAGGTTGGTTTCTTCCTCGTAACGTTTGGTATAGAGGCGGTCTGTTTTGGCATACACTTTCCAATCTATGTGGCGCGTACTCTCTCCTGTATTATAAAGTCGGTGTTCGGCAAACTCCACCGAAAACCCATGAAAAGGTGAGCGATGCAAGCCTGTAATAAATCCTTCTACCAGTTGTTTGGCTAAAAATTCAATGTGTCCAAACTCACGCACTTCGGCAAGTTGGGCAAGGTCAAGTTTTTTCATAGCATTTGGCGTGTGTGGTGCTATAGCTTCTCACACGCCTCAAATATAGCGAAACTTTATAAAATTACACCACAGATGCAGGCAAGTTTTTTTGGTTCTCTGACAATTTTTGTGGAGAGAAAAAAGAGCGTACTTTGTCCTCATGAGCGAAGCGAAGGAACTCGTTGTAAATCAACGATTTGTGAGTGAACTACTGGTCAGTCTTAGTTAAATGTTCGTTTTTTTTCGGTTGGCAATCCGCTTGCGGTTGTCAATCCGAAAAAACACAGCGAACAAATAAGAAAGACTGACCACTACGTGATTATTTGCTTTGCGTACAATGATAAACTCGACACTTCCACAAAAATTGTCAGACAACCGTTTTTTTCTTTGTTATCAAACTGATAAATATAGTGAAGCTATGCTACAAATAGCGTACTTTTGCGACTGATTACGCCAGACCATATAAATCATGAAAACTTTTTACTTTTTTATCTTTTTTGCTTTTTGTTGGGTGCAACTTGCCTACCCACAACAAGCCCAGAATCAGTATCAAATAGCCGCTAAAAGCGTAACGGAAAAAATACAAATAGATGGAGAACTGAACGAGGAATTTTGGAAAAACGCGCCAAAGGCAAAAGATTTTTTTCAAACATTTCCGTATGATACTTCTTTTGCACTTACCAAAACAGAGGCAATGGTGGGTTATGATGATACCTACCTCTATATAGCCGCCATTTGCTATGAGCAAGACAACCGAAAGCACGTTACGCAAACGCTGAGGCGCGACTTCAGTGCAGGGCAGAACGATTGTTTTTTATTGTATCTTGACCCCTTTGGCGACCAAACGAATGGTTTTAGCTTTGGACTGAGTGCGCTTGGCGTACAATCCGAAGGGCTTATCGTGAATGGCAATGAATTTGCAGGAGATTGGGACAATAAGTGGTATGGAGATGTAAAATGCTATGAAGACCGCTATACTGTCGAGATGGCAATTCCTTTCAAAACCCTCCGCTTCAAACCTGAAAACGCAAAATGGGGCATCAATTTCGCAAGAGCAAACCGCAAAATCAATGAAGTTTCGGCTTGGAAGCCTGTTCCACGCAATTTTGGCGTGAGCAGCCTTGCCTTCGTAGGCGAGCTACTTTGGGACGAGCCACTTGCCAAAACAGGCTCAAATATATCCGTCATTCCGTACCTTGCGGCACAAACTTCCCGCAACCAATTAGCCAAAACTCCCCAAAAATACGCTATGCAAGCAGGCGGAGATGTCAAAGTCGCGCTTACTTCTGCCCTGAATTTAGACCTCACTGTGAACCCTGACTTTTCGCAGGTAGAAGTTGATGCTCAAGTTACAAATTTAGACCGCTTCGAGATATTTTTTCCTGAAAGGAGGCAGTTTTTTTTAGAAAATCAAGACCTTTTTTCAAGGTTTGGATTTAGTAGGATTCGCCCCTTTTTCTCAAGGCGTATAGGCATAGGGCGTGATACTTCTACAGGTTTGATAGTGCAAAATCCTATCCTGTATGGAGCGCGTTTGAGTGGGAAATTAGATAAAAATTGGCGGGTGGGCTTCCTCAATATGCAGACTGGCAAAGTAGCCTCGAAAGGCATAGAAGGGCAAAACTACACTGTAGCTACATTCCAAAGACAGGTATTTGGTCGCTCAAACATAGGCGGTATAGTCGTGAATAGGGCAAGAACTTCCAACAGCGAACAAAACTTCACGCTACAGTCAGGAGATTTTACGCGCATTGTGGGCTTAGACTATAATCTGCTCTCCAAAGACAACAAATGGCAGGGTAAATTTTTTTATCATCAGTTGCTCACGCCCATCAGCAAAGCCCAACAATATGCCCACGCCTCCTACGTACAATATGCCACCCCCAATTTTCGCCTCTCTTGGAATCACGAGTATGTAGGCAAGAATTATACGGCTGGAGATGTGGGATTCATACCCCGCAATGACCACTGGAGGCTCGAACCCAATGGGACTTACCGCTTCTACCCCAAAAAGAAAGGCGCGAAAATCAACAACCATGGTCCTGAAACGTACCATAACTTTTTTTGGACTACGGCAGGCAAGCTCACAGACCGATTCAATGAAATAGGCTATTTTGCGACTTACAATAGCTCGGCTTTTGCGGGTATTTGGTATGCGAATCAGTACATTTATTTGCGCAATGCCTTTGACCCCACAGGGCGCGGAAGCAGGACAGATACCTTGCCTGCCAATACAGGCTATACCACACATAGGATAGAAATGAACTACCGTACCAGCAACTTAA
>JAAFJK010000173.1 GCA_013298105.1 Cytophagales bacterium | reverse complement strand
AAAAATATCATAGATTCAAAAAAAGATACAGTTTTTTGAAAAAAAAATATAATTTTGCAAGATATGACAGATTGGGCTGAAATTTACCGCGATTTATACGAAGATGTGAATGGCAAACGGATATGGTATCACGTGGCACTGATAAGTGGATTTGTGATAGCAGGTATCGTATTGGGTATGTATGTAGGGCATGACATCAACATTATTTTGATAGTCTGGGTGCTGGGAGGCATAGCCGATTATGCACTTTTTGGCAAAGAGTTGATTTATTTGCTGAATAGAGATGAGCCATATATACTTGATGGACTAATCGAGGAGCGCATCAAACGCATTACCAAAAACGAAGAGGACGAGGTGCTTGATGTCCAATATTACTTCATAGTGGAGATAGAGGAGATAACCGCCATTACAAAAAACGGCTTAGACGAAGAATTTTATAGCAAAAAAGTAGGAGAGGAGCGGATAGAAGTTCCCGAATCCATGTTTTTGAGTTTTACCACAGGTGATAGTATTTCGGTAGTTTGTACGGCTGATGAGATAGTCTGGGCGTGGGTACGTGAGGAGGAAGTCATTGTAATAGAAGCATAGCGCACATGGACTTTTATTCTACCAATGGCTCTTTTCTGAAGCGTGTATTTTCTTTTCTGAACCCATTGGAGATATATTGTGGATAGGCTTTGTGCAGTTTTTTAAGCTCTTGGTTGTACTCAAGTTTGCCATTATTGTTTGTATCAAAGTCTTTGGCTACTGCGGCAAGTTCTTCCCACGTTACGAGTGAATCCAAATTCTGGTCTGCTTTTTTGAATAAACTATAGTAGTTGTAGGTTCTACACGAAATACTGCTTTCACACCTGATGACAGTGTTTTCTGAAATAAGTTCCACTTTTCCACTTTTATTGGCATCATGCGAATCCATGACCTTGCCTGCCCATACGTTTATTTTGATGGGTGCGGGTTCATAGATGTATGTCCAATAGATGCCTCCCAGACCGACTATCAAAAACAAAGAAATAAACAGAGTGGCGGCTATGCGTTCGCCAAAAGCCATCATTTTGCCATCTTGAGGCAAAAACCATATCCCATAAAGAAACAATAGTGAAACAAGGATAAAAAAAACAAAAACAAAAATCATAAAAATCAAGGTTTAGTAGCTCTTAGCATTTCGTGTTTGCGGGCGGGACCTGGCAGTCGTTCTGTAATAAAACCTACACTTTGCATATTGCGCCTTACCTGCCCTTTGGCACTATACGTTACGAGTATGCCTCCCGCACTCATCATAGCATACAGGCGTTCAAAAATACCTGCCTCCCACATTTCAGCCTGCTTATTGGGAGAGAAAGCATCAAAATAGACGACATCAAATGGCACATCGGCAGTATAGTCAAATACACTTTTAAGCTCTTTTTTAAACCTAAAATTGGGCAATAGCGTTTGCGTTTGTCCCCATTCGGTGATGTGCATTTGCTCAAAATATGCTGTCAAATCTGCCCTGTCCATCTGCGCTGGGTAGGCAAGTGCCTGCCAAAGCTCGCTCGGTATCTCCAATACCTCCAGCCCGCAGTAGTAGGCAAGTTGCGTAGGCATTTGGCTCATGTAGGCTAAAGTCGTAAGCGCGTTTAGCCCTGTACCAAAGCCGATTTCCAAGATATTCAGGTTCTTTTTCTTCTCAAAAGCATACTGCAAGCCTGTTTCTATGAATACGTGCTGGCTTTCTTGCAAAACGCCACGCCTCGAGTGATAAATGTCCTCCGTGCCTTCGTGGTAGAGTGTAAAAGTACCTTCGTCAGTGGGATATAAACTTAACATATTTTTGAGGTTTGAAGTACGAGGTTTTTCGGTTGGCAATCCGCTTGCGGTTGTCAATCCGAAATAAATGTTCGTTTTTTTTCGGTTGGCAATCCGCTCGCGGTTGTCAATCCGAAAAAAAGACCGCGAGTTTCCAACTTGCAACCACAAAAATACAAGAACATTTTGTAAATACCTCCAAAATTCCTAAATTTTTGCTACTTTTGCGCCCATGAGTAAAATAGGCTTTTGTACACTATTTTTTATATTTTTGCTCGCGGGGGCAGGCAAGGCGCACGCCCAAAAATCCGCTACCTTCACTTCGTTGGAGGAGGCTTTGCGCAATCCTGAAAAAGTACAAGTGCTGAATCTGGGAGGGCAAGACCTCACTGCCTTGCCTGCGGAGGTAGGCAAGTGCAGAAACTTGCGCAAACTTATTTTGCAAGGCAACAAACTCACGACCTTGCCTGCCGAGATAGCCCAACTCACACAACTCCAGGAGCTTGACCTCTACGACAACAAGTTCAAAGAAATGCCACTTGCAGTCGCTTCTTTGCGTACTCTTAAGCGACTTGACATAGGCAAAAACCGCTTCCGCGAAATTCCTGCAACCATATTAGCCTTAGATTCTTTGGAAAAATTGTATGCCTACAGCAACCGTATTAAACGCCTCACGCCTGACATTACGCGCCTCAAAAGACTCAAAGAACTAAGACTTGGCGGTGGATTGCGCCTGTTCTGGAATGGCAACAAAATCAAGTCCTTGCCTGCCAACATAGGCGAACTCAAGGCATTGGAAGAACTACATTTGCCTGATAATCAACTCCGTACCTTGCCTGCCTCTTTCGCAAACCTGAAAAAACTACAGTATCTTGAGCTATTACACAATCGCTTCAAGCGAGTGCCTGCTGAGGTGCTTGCGCTTGACAGCTTGCGCTATCTGAGTATTTGGAATAGGCATTTTGGCGAAAAGCACAAGGAAGAAGTTGGTTCGCGTTTGCCACGCACGCGCGTAATGTATGAACCCAATTTTGAAGGCAATTTTACGGCTTTGTACGTGGGTATGATGCAAGGAAAATATACTACAGCGCATCTTGGCGTGGCAAGGGCTTTCAAAAAAGACTTTATCTTAGTGGGTATGGGACTGCTGGGCGGGTATCAATTTCAGACCCAAGCCTATACCGTTCGAGCAGGAATGTGGGTAAATTTCTTGCCTACTTTGGGGCTTTCGATGGTGCATTATGGCAGATTGGGCGCGGAGCGCGGATATGCTACAGGTTTTGCACCCGAAATAGGGGTAGGCAAGGGTATGTGGCGTATATTCTATAGCTACACTTGGGCGTGGGGCGGGTTCAAAGACTTCAACCGACACGCAGTGCAGGCGCAATGGCTTATCCGATTTTAGATTTTTGATTTAAGATGTACGATTTACGAACCTAAATATTCGTTTTTTTCGGTTGTCAATCCGCTTGCGGTTGGCAATCCGAAAAAAGACCGCGCAAAAGCAAACAAAAAATAATCACTCCTAAGGAATGAAAATAAAATAACATGATAATTTCACACA
>JAAFJK010000164.1 GCA_013298105.1 Cytophagales bacterium | reverse complement strand
GTTGGCATCTGTGATAGTGCCTGCGTTGGTGGTAATCGTATTCGGGACATATTTTAGCCCACTCGGAAGCGTAATCGCTACTTGGTCTGCCGAAGTGGTAGGATTTGTGCCTCTGTTGGTAAGTGTAATTGTGAAGGTCGTATTTTTGACAGTACAAGTGAGTTCGGGCGTATGATTCAAGGCGATTTGAAAATTGCCCTCTCCCCTATCTATTTGCGAAACATTCAGCGCGGGCATCGGGAAAGCCGCAAGGGTATCGCCTGCACAGCACGTTTCGACATCTATATCCAGCACAAATTGGGCAGAGCCTGTCAAATTATCCAAACAGCTCGTGGTGTATTGGAAAGCCACATCAAAAAACGAGGTTTTGGTAAAAAGCGGAATAATTACATCTCCATTCGCAAACGGCTGGTTCGTAGTAGGCGAATAAGTATAAGTAAAACTATTTGCCACAAAACTAAAGCCTGTAGGTGGATTTATCGTAACTTTCACATTCCGCAAATCGTTTTGTCCCACATTGCGCACACGCGCCACGTAGGTATTGTTCTCACACACGCGCACTGTATTGTAAGACGTATTCAGCACATCTATCAAAACCGTATTCGCCCCTGCCGAAAAGCCTAATTGAGTAGAATCAAAACCGCAAGTATAGCCTGTTTTGAAGTTCGCAGTCGTGAAATTCGTATTGATAGGCGTACAACTCCAGTCATAAAACATCTTCAAGACATTGTTGTAACAAGCCCCACCCACTGCTGTAGGATAATCTACCGTAAGCGTATAAGTGCGTGTAGTACCTTTGGGGATATTGCCCAAAAGATAAAAACCTGATGCGTCTTTGGCTATAGGCGTTCCACTCTCAAGAAGCACTACATTCGAAAAACCTGAAGTAGCAGGAATGTCTATGTGTAGCCAGTTGAAATAAGGCGAAGCCGCATTGATGCCTGAAGCATTGCTATTCGCTACACTGAAGCTCCATGTCGCTTTTGTACCCGTACAACTTACAGGCGTGCTGTTGATGTTGTAGTTGATGATAGGGACATTCGTATTGAGATTGAAAGTAGCTTGAATAGGCAAATCATTTTGCAAAGGCAGGCTTGAGCTATAAGTATAGTCTGCCCTGAGCGTGCTACTTGCCTGCGCATTGCAGAGCGTCTGAAGCGTGAGCCTGATTTGCAATCTATTGCCATCATCTACTGTTAGGTTATTGGCTGTATAATAATTGGTAAGGTCAAAAGTAATTTCATTGCCTACTTGCACAAAAGGCGGTACAGGCAAAGGCGCGGGATTGGGTGCGCTGTATGTCCAGACCGAGCTGGCAGGCAAGGTAGTGAATCCCGCAGGCAAGGTAAATTTGACAGTCTGAAATCTTATCCAACGCCTATCTTCGTATGGAAATACATTCAAATTGCCTACAGCTTGTATGTTGAAGTCGTGCGTTACCGTAACGTCCATCGTCCCTTGACAAATATCGCCATTGGTTTGTTGTGAGGTTACGGCATATTGATAGCCTACCACTTGCACGCTATCTACAGGTACGTTCGGACAACCAGGAAAAATAGGCAGTGGCGTTTGCCAAAGGGCAGGCGAGTTCACGATATACATATCCGTAAAGACCTGTAGCGTCCGCGCTGTACCCAAGCCCAAATTCCCAGTAATGCGGTGCTTCATATTGTAGCCTATCCTGTCATTCAAATCAAACGTAAAACCCGCAGGCAAGATGCCAGGATAGCACACATTCAAAGCCGTTTCGCTCAATGCAAGCGTATAAACCAAAGACGAAAGCGTATCACGCACACTTGCCACACCCGCACACGCAAAAATATTGCTCAAGTTGTAAGTTGTATTTGCACTGTTGTCAAAAATAGTCATATCCAAATCATACAACGTAAGGTGATTGTAACCTCCGCCTTGTGGCTGATAAAGCACGATATTTAGCGCAAGTTTATCTGAATTGGGTGCGCTATTTACAGTCCCTTCAAAGGTAGTCTGTAGCGTATCGGTGTACATGAGCAGTTTGCGCAGGCGCAAATTTTGATTGCTGGCATTGCCATCTGCATAGCGATTATTGTCGCTGTCATCTTGCCCAAAGTTCGTCCTTGTCATAGTCGTAGATACAGGGGCAGGCGAGATACAACCCAAATCAGGCGGTGCAGGGCAGTCAAGATTGGGGCTTACCATATTCAAGAATTGCGTACCATTGCAAGTGTGCAAAGGCACATTGTTGCCTGCACAATCATTCACTACATTCAGGGCGTACTCAATACTTTGTGTACCATTGCAGACTTCATTAATGCCACAGTTGATAGTAAAAACTGGGGCTATCGTGGCAGGCAAGGTCGCTATCGGCAACGCATAGCGAATAGTAAGCACATTGCCTGCCACCACCGCACTCACAGGAGCCGTAACGCCTCCAAGATTCAAACTTGCCATATCGTTATTCCAAGTGAAGTTGGCAGGCAAGTCTATCACTACTTCAGCATACCGTTGGCTTTGGGTAAGTGAGGCACCCGATATTTGCAAAGGCAAAGTATAGGTATTTTCGGCGGGACAAGTCCGCGACCTGATAAGGGCGTTATCGCCATCTATGATAGTAGCTTGTTCTTGAGTGGCACGGTTGCCGTTGAGCGTAATCGTACCCGTATTACAAGACTGTGCATAACCCACTTCATAGCCGTAATCTTCAGAATTGTAGGTAGTGCAGGCTTGAAAAGTCTGACAACTTGTGATGTTCCAAGTGATTGTAACGCTCTGTCCCGCAGGCAAGGTATTCAAGACATAGTTTGCGGTGCGCAAAAGTGCAGGATTGCCACACACATTCGCACTTGTAGAGCTTCCTGCCGTAAGCGTGCCACTCGAGGCGTTTACAGAAGTTCCTACTATCCCTGAGCGGTGGGGCGCGTTGGTACGCAACAAAATGGCTATATCTGTAGCTACTTTATTGCCTGTATTCGTAATGGTCAGGCTTTTTTGTCCATTTACGCACGAAGGATTGATAACAGCACTTAGTTGTGGCTGTACCGTACACGCGCCTGCCCCCAAGTTCACGATAGTATTCGGGCAGCAAGTAGATTGGTACTCAAGCGCGTAGTTCCAACTGATGCTCGCCCCCGCACACGCCCCACTCCCACAAAGGGGTGCAGTCCATGTAAGGTTTAGTATGGCGTTGGCAGGCAAGTTCGGGAGATTCATCACCACTGTACGCGCGTGGTTTGGATTGCCTGCAAGACAAGCCGAGCCTGTAGCGACAGTGCTGGTAGGCGTAATGGCAAAAGGCGCACCCGCATTGATAGTACCTTGCAAAGTGCTAAAATCTATAGCTTGACATTCGCAGGCAGTCGGTATCGTGAGCCTAAGCCTTACAAATTGGCTGGCAGTCGCACCATTCGTAATTTGTAATCCACTGGCAGGCGAGTTCAAAGCACAACTTGTAACGGCTGCAAG
>JAAFJK010000297.1 GCA_013298105.1 Cytophagales bacterium | reverse complement strand
TAGCATCAGTAGCTTCATGAATAACTCACGTACATTGGGATTCCAATATACGGAGCGCAGTATTCCTGTAAGAACACAACTGTATGTATTGGGCGAACTTTCAGACCGCAGAGGCGAAATATCTGTCGTAAAACCCTCGAAAGAAGGCGAAAACTTCATCATATCTCACAAATCTGAAGAACAGATAGTAGCAGATGCACAAAGCTCTGCAAGCTGGCAACTCTATGGAGGTATTGCGCTGATTGTATTTGGGATTGTGGCTACTGTAATAGGTGCTTTTATGGAAAAATAATTATTTAAAAAATTACAATCATACCAAAATAGATTTGTTGTGATAGCAAATCTGCTGAACTAAATCCTTGCCTGCCTGCCTATACTGTGTGGGTAGGCAAGATTTTTTTGCACTATTTTGATACATAAAAAGTTTATTTTTTGTATTAACTTTGCGCTGTATGAAAAAATTACTCTTTGCGCTTCTTATGATAGCGTATGCCTCACAGAGTTTTGGACAACAAAAACAAGACTCTACCGAATTGATACGAAAAAGTATCAATGACCTCTTTACCTATCAAACAGGTACTATCTCGCTTGGTCAAAACATAGCAAAAATAGATGTACCGAAAGGCTACAGGTACTTAGATGCTAAACAAAGTGCAAAAGTAATCACAGAGATATGGGGAAATCCTACACCTTCTACCCCTTCGCTTGGTATGCTTTTTCCTGAAAATTCAGGACCTGCTGATGATGGTTTTGCTTTCAATATCTCATTTGAAGAAATGGGCTATGTAAAAGATGATGACGCAAACAGCATTAATTATGACGATTTGCTGAAAGAAATGAAAGAAGGCAGTCAAAAAAACAATGAGGAGCGTACAAAAAATGGCTTCCCTACTATGGACATTGTCGGCTGGGCTTCTGTACCTTATTATGATGTGCAAACACACGCATTGCATTGGGCAAAAGAAATAAAGTTTGGCGGACAACCTATACACACATTGAACTACAATATCCGTTTGCTTGGCAGGAAAGGTGTATTGGAACTAAATGCAATAGCCTCCATAGAGTTGCTTCCGATAGTAAAAAACAGTATCAAAGATGTAATAGCTTCTGTAACATACGAACAGGGGCAAAAATATAAAGATTTCAATCCAAGCATAGACCAAGTAGCCGCTTATACTGTAGGGGGTTTGGTGGCAGGAAAGGTGTTGGCAAAGCTCGGACTCTTTGCGCTGATATTGAAATTTTGGAAAATCATAGCACTTGCTTTTGTAGCCATTGGTTCTATCTTATGGCGTGTACTGGGTAATAAAAAACAAGAAACAACACCTCAAGAATTACAAAATACGCCTACTACAAAAGAAAATGAGGAAAATCTCTAAAACAGTCTATATTTAGCTGAAAACATCAAATAAAATCACGTAATTTTGGTTGTCTGACATTTTTTGTGGAGAAGCATTTTTTGAGCAAGTTAGTAATTTAAGAAACGCCTTTTTTGCTCAATAGGATAGGGTTTAAAACCCTATCCTATTGAGCAAAAAAAAGCTACCACAAAAATTGTCAGACAACCGTAATTTTTTGCAGGCAAGGGTTTTATACAAGTTACAACAACTGCTTCAAAATAGTTGGGTCTTGAATTTCATTGTCTTTTGTTTATTTTTTCCAAAATATCAAATCTTGCCTACCCACACAGCACAACCGCGATAAAACGCTGTTTTTCAGGTTTTTAGCGCGGCAGAAAAATGCTTTGCATTTTGCGGGTTACAAACCCGCATCTGTTTGAAGTGCATAGTTGAAAAATACGCATAACAGGGGTCACAGCTCAAAACTAAGAGATTTCACAAAGAAATCTAACTGGTATCACTCCTGTCCAACACAGCATTAACCAAAGACGCGAATCAGGATAAACGAACTCCTTCGTAAAATTCTCAAAAGAACAAAAAACGCTTCAATATCAAACAACACTCCTTATTGCACAATATGATACAAAAAAAACTTTATCTATACTTCAAATTCAAAAAATATTTCCATGATTGTATGTATATGCATTATGAAACTAAAATTGAAAAATCTGGTTCTCATAACGGTAATTTCAATAACTTGTGGATTGACAACTTACCGAAAATAGATGAAGAATTAGCAAAAGAATATTTTTTCATAAATTTTTCTAATGGAACAGACTTTCAAGGAATTACTGATAGAGAATATGAAGAAAAACTTTATAACCTGTTTAATTCTTTTCATATTTTAACCAAAGACAAGCAGCTTCATGAAATTGACTTTTTGGAAAAAATATTTCAATTATATCCTCCACACAATCCCAACAGAATAATTTATTTATTGGTAAATAGAATATATGATATTTATATAAAAGACAAAAAAATATATTCCGCTGCTGTTGGAACAATAGAACGTTTGATGGAAAATGTAAGATGGAATTATTTCGAAAAACTTTTTGTATTAAAAGACACTTTTTTAGATGCTGTAGACATCGTATTAAAAATAATTCCAAAAAAAATAGAGGCTGTACCCGCCCATCACATCGCATTGATAATCCATATTCTAACACAAATAGGAACAAAAGAATGCGTCGAAAAATTACAATCTTTAAAAAATACCATTTGGTACTCTCATCCTTATGTTACAGACATTTTAGAGAAACACATCAAACTTTGTGAATCAAATCAAAAATAATTCTGTACCAATTCGTCTAAGTCCAGTCTGTTGAACTGTTCCAATAAGACTCAAAAACCTGTGTTAGTTGAAGCGCCCTGTTGTTCTTAGTCCATGACTAAGAGCTTCAAATGGAGGCAAGTTTTCAACTCGCAAAATGCAAGGTATTTTTCTACCAAGCTAAAACTATACTAAAACCCAGTTCGTTTAAGTGTGCCTAACTAATTACAAATCAGTATGTTAGTTGAATTTTGTGCCGTTGTGGGTGTTTAGAAAAATTGGGTATGGTTTTGTTCTGTTGCTACATTTCACTACCCAATTTTTCGACACCAACAACTCAGCGCAAAGACTGTCTGTTGTTGGTGTCGAAAAGTGCAGTAGAAAAATGTGTGTGAAAATAAAAGACTTGTCTGCACTTTTCTAACACCAACAACGGCTCAAAAGGCGTAAAATAAATGCAAAAACAATCACGTATGAAAAATAACATCACTTCCTCTATAGAGTACCAAGATGCACTTAGGCGTATTTGGGAACTTATGCACTTGCCACACCCTGCGGGTAGTCCCGAACATACAGAACTTGATTTGCTTGTTTCGTTGGTAGAAGATTATGAAGATAATGCCATGGAGATAGACTTACAAAAGGAATTGGTGCATCATTGAAAACCAAAGCCTAACCGTATGGAGAAATTAGAAAACAAAAGCTAAATCTATGAAAAACATAGAAACAACCGAAGAGTACCAAAAATTTGTCATAGAGATAAAAGCGCGTATTCGCCAAGCCCAATATGAAGCCTTGAAAGCTGTAAACAAAGAACAGTTGCAACTCTACTGGGATTTGGGTAAAATGATTGTGGAAAAACAACAGCAAGCTCAATGGGGCAAGTCCGTTGTGGAACAAATAGCCAAAGACCTACAGCTTGAGTTTGTAGGAGAACGGGGGTTTTCTGCCCGAAATTTGTGGCGTATGAGGCAATTTTATGAGCTTTATAAAGAAACCTCATTTCTGCCACCAATGGTGGCAGAAATAGCATGGTCACACAATGTAGTAGTAATGGAAAAATGTAAACTTGATTTGCAACGGGAGTTCTATATTCGCATGGCAAAAAAATTTGGGTGGACAAAAGAGGTTTTGATACACCAAATAGAAAACAAGACGTATGAGAAATATTTGCTCAATCAAACCAACTTTGAGGATACATTACCTGAAAAATACAAAAAACAAGCAATTTTGGCTGTCAAGGACGAGTATCAATTTGGTTTCTTAGAATTAGCAGACCAACATTCAGAATATGAACTCGAAGCGGCTATCATCAAAAATATTCGAGAGTTTTTGCTTGAAATGGGCGGTTATTTTAGTTTCATTGGCAATCAGTTTCGTTTAGAAGTGGGTGGGCAAGAGTATTTCATTGATTTGCTTTTGTTTCATAGAAAACTTGCCTGCTTGGTGGCGTTGGAGTTGAAAATAGGCGAGTTCACACCTGAAATGGTAGGCAAGATGCAGTTTTACCTGAGTGTTTTGAATGATACTTTGCGAGAACCACATGAAAATCCTGCTATTGGTATTATTGTTTGCAAATCTAAAAATAGAATGATTGTAGAATATGCCTTGAAAGACAGCACAAAACCTATTGGCGTAGCTACCTACAGTATGAATACAGAAGTTCCTGAAGCGTGGCGAAAACTCTTGCCTACTCCTGAACAGCTTGAAAAACACTTTCATCTGATAGAAAGCCTAAAAGGAGAAGATAAATAAAACCCTTGCCTACCCACACAGCACAACCGCACTAAAACGCTGTTTTTCAGGTTTTTAGCGCGGTTTTGGTTTTTAGTGTGGTTGTTAGCAGTCGCAGACCGCATTGGCTTTGCGTTTAAGTGTGAATACTTAAATAAGCAGTGTTTTAGTATTTATGTTTTATGAATGGGTTAGTTTGCACTTTTTTTCTTCTTTTCAAACAAATATATTAAGCATTGGCAATACGCCATATATTTGCCTTCTGCATTTGTTTGTTTGAGTTTGTCAATCTCCGCTTGAAAGGTTTGTTTTGTCCAATTCGCTTTATTTTTATGGACTTTCTTAAACTGCTCCCAAGCCAAATCAAAAGCAATTTTTCGGTTTTCTTTCAGTTTGTCGTTATTCAAATTTAGGTTTGTATTCAAATCATATTCCACCTCTTCATTTTCATCAATGCTTTGTATTGTGCCATTTAGGTTATATTTAAGCATTTTTTCGCAATTTTTATCTAAAGGATTTAATCGTCTTAGTTCTGTAGTGCCTTCTACCTTTCCTCCTATAGTCTTATCGCAATGATGATGCTCGCCTGACTTGCCATTACAAACACCTAACATATTGCTGTAATCTAAAGACTTATCAGCGTGATTTTCTTGTGGTAAAAAATGCTCAATGCCTATTTTGGGTTGGTAATATTCGTTTAATTCCAAACTTATTCGTCCCATACAGTAGGCGCACAAGTGTCCTTGTTCTTCTAACAAAGATACTTGAATATCTGTTTTTCGCAAAGAATCATAATTGCCACCTCCTGCTTTGGCTTCTGTGAGAACCTGTGGTTCTTTTTTAGATTTTTTGATGTACTTCATGGGTTATAGATTGCTTACAAAAAGTCTTCGATATACATCTGAGCGCGTTTTACTTCGCTGTCATCTTCGCCCCAATGTTGCGCGAGTTCCAGCAAAATAGCTTTTGCCTCTTTTGCTTTTTCTGCATCAATCAAATTATATAATTTTTCGATAAGTTCTTTGTAATGAGGCGTGTGTTTTTCCACTCCAAACACATCTTGCAAAATAGAATTGCTATCACGTCCTTCTGTGTAGGGTTTATAGTCTTTGATTTGGAAATTATCTAAAATAAAAATACTTTCGCGTGGCACACTGCTCACCACTTGCGGTGAGTGTGTCGTTACAATAAAATGCACATTCGGAAAAGTAGCTTGCAGGGCAGGTAAGACCAACCGCTGCCAACGTGGGTGCAAGTGCTGTTCTATCTCATCTATCAAAACTACACCTTCGCCTTTTTGCAGGGCTTCAGCAGGCGAGAACGCAGGATTAGCTATAGATAAACGTCTGGCAATATCAACTACCAAAAGCATCAAAGATTTTTCGCCTGAAGAAAGCCTATCTATCTCAAAAGGTTGTCCGCCTTTGTCAATCAATAAACTATCTGCTGAAAAATTTTTATTGAAATCAAACGTTTTACTTCCTTGTCTGTGTATGCGTATTTTGGAAAAAATAGGGCTTTCTATCTGTTGGAAAAAACTTTCTAATGCCTTTCTGACTATTTCTAATTTGGGGTTTGTATAAGTAAAATTTCTTTGATTTATTATTTCTTGATTTTCAAGATTCTCTTCTTTTTCGAACCAAATTTTAAATATTTCAAAATCGTTTATATTTGCTGTAAGTTCTTCATAAACAGCAAGTTGTGGTATAGTTAAGTAAATTGGAGATTTATGTAATTTTTTTAACCCAAAATATGCAAATATTGGCACACTTAACAGCGAATTTTGCAGAATTTTTTTAGCAACAAAAATTTTTTCTTTAAAGTCAAACTGTTGCCTTTCTATATGCTCTCCCTTATTTTTTATATTGTTATATAGTTCAAATACATTATAAAATTTTAACCTTATGGTATTACTTGAGTCTGTTTTTGTTATATTCAAATCCTTTTGATTAAAAATAAATTCTCTCATGTGATTTATACCAAAAGAATATTTTTGTGATGCTTCATTTATAATTTTTACATCTTCTTCAGTAATGCCATTTTTACCAATTTCATTATCATTTATTGGATAGTATTGAAAAATCCCAATCAAAAAATCCTCCAAAAAACTCGCCACCAAATCCAACACACTCGTCTTGCCTGCCCCATTCGCACCAATGAAAACAGCTAAATTGTTGTCAGGAAAGGTAATACTTGCCTGCTCGAAGCCACGATAGTTTTCGATATTGAGTTGTTTTATTTTCATAATTTTTCTGTTTTGGTTAAAAAAACTTGCCTAACAAGTGAGTAGGCAAGAGCATTACATCTATTTTAAGTAATTTGATAAAATTTTTCATCTCTACAAAGGCTGTCAAAGAATTCAAAAAAACTTTATTTTTCAGTGCAAAACTATAAATTTTAGCTGAAAACGTCAAATAAAATTACGTATTTTAAAAATGAAACCCTTGCCTACATACGCAGGCAAGGGTTTTACATAAATTACAACAACTGCTTCAAAATAGTTGGGTCTTGTATCTCATTGTCTTTTGCCAAAAGCAAAATTTTAGACATCAGTTCTGCTGTGCGTGGGTCTTCATCGAGGAAAGGCAGGAACATTCTGCCCCTGTGTTGTGAGTGGACAGGCAAGATAAACAAAGTGGCTGAAGCGACTTTGTGCGCTATAGCACTGCCCAAATGTACCGAATATTCGCCATGTGAGCCTTTGATGAGCGCGTGATTGCCTTTCAGTGTTACATTCGTGATTTTGAAAAGACGCAACGTTTCGCGGACAATCGCAGTGCGCAATTCTATGCTCGATTGGCTCGCTTCAGGGTCGACCTCGCCTACATGGGCAACACTCACCACCAAATCTACATCTCGCATCACTTCCGAAAAAATGCGCGGACTCAGCTCCGTAAAAGGTATGTTTTTGTAGGTTTCGCGGTCTATGAACTCTACCGTTTCGAGGGTAGGGCTTTCTACATCTGAAGGCGTAAACCAATCTGCCATCGCATACACTTTGGCAATGAAGCCTTCTTTGTGGAAAACCTTTTGCAAACCTTCGTCATAATCTACTTTCCACCCTTGCGACTTCAGGAGCGCGACTGTTTTTTGTGGCTGGACTTGATGCCCCGCATAACGCCTCGAAACGGCGGTTTCTTGCAGTTCGTCTGCTGTAGGTATATACAGTTCGCGGAAAACTTGCTTGAAAGGCTGTTTGATTTGCTTCTCGAAGCAATGTTGCTGGTAACTACTCCATTCCTTGCCTGCAAAAAGGTCTGTGCAGTGCGCTATTTGTACGGTTGCGGTAGGCAAGGTCGACTCGCCTGAAGGACTAACCAACTTGCCTGCCTGCCAAAAACCGAGCTTGCCTCCCGATAGCAAAACTAACTTCTGTAGCATAGGCGACACTACAGGGTGAGTCATCAATTTTTCTATTTCTGCCACGCTGAACGCATCACCCGCAATCATTGCATCTTCCAAACTTTTGCGAGTGCGTTTGTATTGGTTTTGAAGCGTAGTATTGAACTCTTTGAGTTCAATAATAGCGGGTTCTTTTTTCAAATCAGCAGGGATAGACTTCAATTCCTTGCCTGCCTTTTCTACCAAAATGTCAGATTTCCCATCTTCATCAATGACCAACTGAACCGTAACAGTATTAAAATTCAATGCCTTAGCGCGGTTGATGATGTCGATGGCTTCTTCAGTTTCCATTGCCCACGTGAGGCGCATTGGGTCGCTGAAGCCCGCAGTTCGCGCCAAATTATCCATCGAAATACGCACCGCCAAGCCTTCACTTTCCTGCCTTTGTGCGCCAAATTGTTTGCTTTCTTTCTTGAATTTCTGCAAATATTGGTAGCGTTGCAAAACATCTTTGTCAGGATTTTTCGCATCAAGAGCCACCAAACCATACACACGCAAATAGTCTTGATTGCGTTTGTCATTTACTTTTTTGGCTACGTCTTCGAGGGAAATCTTGCCTAAAATAATGTCCGCATAGAGTTTGGCGCGGTTGTGTCCTGTGCCTGCCACATACTTCGCCGCGTCATAGAGGAGTTGCCATTTTTCCGCGCCCAAAGCCGCGTAAGCGTCCAAAAACCATGCTTTATCTACTGCGCCATCACTGAAATCTTGCATCTCAATTTTGGAATAACGCGCTATTTCGGTTTCTGTTTCGGCACTGTGATAACTGTTTGTGTGGGCGTGTAACCACCAAACAGCCGAGTCCATTTTTTCCCACGCCAAATAATGGCTGATGAAGCGAATCCAAGCCGTAACATAGACTGCTACTTCTGCCATGCGCTTTTCAGGAAAGATGGTAAATTCTTGATTAAAAGCCTCTTGTGTGTCGGTTTTGTGTGGAAGGTTGATAGATAGCAAATGACTTCGACTGCCACTGTTGCCCAAACTTTCCTTGCCTATGCCTATCAAAATTTGCTTCAAATACAGCATACCATACAGCGTATTCATACCATGTGCCAATTCTGTAACGGGTGTAGCTGTATCGCCACGTTTGAGTTCTATCTCCAAAATGCGGTTTCGACCTCGCTCCATCATCTCCACCAAAAACGGGTATTTGTCCCTGATGTCTGTTTCGCCTTCTTTGGGTGGTTTGGCAGTAAGTTTGCGGACAGCATCTTGTTGCATGACTCTGCTCATCATTTCATCTTGATTGACGAGTCCCAAGCTGTAGGCACGTGCAGTTTGCTCCAAGCTCATTTTATACTCCTCTTTTTCATTGTATTCGGTAGGCAAGGTTTGATAAGACCATGCACAGAGTTTCCAAAATTGTGTAAAGGTTGCATCATCAAAATCTGCTGAAAGCGCGTGATGAGCAATGCTCACTGTATCAATAATAACATTTTTGCGCCAAGTGTAGTGTTGCTCGCCTCCCCAATAATTTTTGTGCATTACTAAGGCACTTACCTCGTCTGCGGGTATTTGATGGTAAATGGTGGTAAGCAAGCCTTCCAAAAACTCCTTTTTGTGTTCGTAAAGAAACCTATAATTGAGTGCTGTTATGACAGTCAAAATGGGGTGATTCCAATAATAATTGTGTAATTTTTGTGAAATTTTGGGTATAAATACAAAAGGCGCGACAATTTTATTGATTTTCTTGACCCATTCTATGTCCAAACCTGCATAATTATCTACCGTAACTGTAGCAATAGTGCTTGTTTCTGTTTCTTCAGTATTTTCTTCTTCTTCCTCCAATTCTGCTTTGATATTTTCTTCTTCTTCCTCCACTTTCCAGCTCAATTCTCCTCCAAGTTGCAAAAGCATCAAATCCAAAGGCGTAATTTTATGGTCTGTAGCCCATTCTTCCCACACTTCATGCAAAGGATAATTTTCAAATTTTTGTTGGTCAGTAAAGCCTGATATATCCTGTTTTATTAGATTGATGCCATTGCCCAACAAAACTATGTGCTTCGTTTTGTCCCAATATTCTTGCTCATATTCATAATTTTTGTGCTTGGTTATCAATTTTTCGAGAGCTGTCAAGGCTTTGTGGATAGCTTCGGGAGATTGACTCAAGCCAAATTGATTTGCCTTTACGCGCTCTGCATACTCGCCTGCGGTAGGCAAGGGCGGGAGTTCGCAAAGCGTGATATTTTTAGGGTCGAACAAGCCAAAACCGTTTTCGGTATTATAGGCAAGCACATCAACTGCTTCATCTAAAAGTTTGTCTGTAATGATTTTCTCTTGGGCAGTAAGTTTCGGGTTTTCTGCAAATTTTTGTACTTTTTCTTGCACCCACGCCAACTCGCCCAATTTCTGCACTTTCATTTGCGTCAGCAAATCCAAACCCGCCAAACGTTGTTCTGCACTTCCCTTGAGCAATTTTTCGGTAGCGAATTGCAAAAGTTCTATAGGCAATTTCAGCAACAAATCAATGATAGACTCGCGCCCTGTTTTTTTGCCCAACATATCCGTAAAAACAGGTATATCTTTTTCGGTAATTGTTGCCAATTTCAACACATCAATCGCTATACCATGAATGTAAGAGCTTCTATCTTTCAAGATGCGCAAGGCAAAATCGCGCTGATATTCGGTGGGTGCAGTCACATTGTTTTCCCAACGGTTAGGCAATATCGCGCCTGCAATTCTATTGCGTTGATCTACACCCATCAAATCAAAATATACCAAAATCTTATCCGATTCTTCAGGATTTTTGAGGTCAAGTATCGAAATCATCAAACCATATACTTTTTCTTTGCTGATGCTGAAATTCAACCACGAAAAAACCTTGCCTTCGAAGGTCTGTTCTTTGGCAGGAATATCTTTGAGCCTTGCCTCCAAAAGCTCGAAGGTAGCCCATTTATTGTCCGAAAAATTTGCAAAAACAGTATCATAATTATAGTTTTGCGATAAATCTAAGGCTTTGCCCAATACCGCCAAATCCTTGTGGGGCAGGCAAGCTGTAGCGTATTTATGCGTGATGTCAGGCAAGTTTACCAAGCCCACAAAATACAAGGCAAGCAACGTTTTTTCTGCCTCGCCTGTAGCTATGAGTTGTTCTATCAAAGGCACACAAGCGTCCACATCAAGCACGCCTTGCGCCCAAAGTGCCATGATAACTTCCGCATTATCCTTACTCGAAACAGCAGGTAAGATTTTAGCGGGTTCAGTCAAAAAATCGTAGGCAAGTTGCGTAAATCTGATAACCGTACTTTCGCGCTGACTTTCCCAACCCAAACCAACCCAAACGTCCAAAGCACGCACTACAGACGAGAAGCGAGTGAGTTTTTCGTCCAAAATCAATTTTATCATACGCTTCATTGCCTCCAAGTTGGTTTCGTCTAAACATTCCAAAATCGTTTGGCGCAAACCTTCCTGCCTTTGTGCCGCAAGCAACAGTTTTTCTACAGCTTCGTAAGCCTCCGTTTTGTCGCACAGAAGCATTGCCTTGATGATTTCTCGACTTACCTTTGCTGTATCGTATCGATTGTAGGTAATATCAAGCAACAGGTTGTAAATTTCTTGGTTGCCTTCATTGATAGCACTTGCCCAAATGTATTCTACGCCCAAACCGTAAAACGAAACATGATTGCTATAGAGCGCGAATTCGCTCAACGTAAATTCGTGTCGGGTGTAACTTGTTAAATTGATAATAAAATTCAGTTGCCTCAAAAAGTGCAAACCTTTCCTTTGCGGAGCTGTGAACGACCTGCGATAACCGTCTGTTTGGTAGGCAAGTTTGGAAAGTAGCGTACACGCGCCTTTGATGTATGGCGTAAATTCCTTGCCTACCAAAAACAGCCAAAGGTCTTGGTGCGCGTCCCATATCATTTCAGGCGAGGTTATTTCGAGTATTCGCGCAAGTCTTTTGGTATTTTCGGTAATGTGTTGTGATGAATGATGATACGCCCTTTCATCTTCATAGAGTTCAGGCACGCTATTAAGCAATATCAACCCTAATTCTATGCTTTGGGCAGAAAGTGTTTGGTAGTTTTTCTTTTTCTGGAAGGCTTTGAGTTCCTTTATCAAGTCTTCAGTAAAGTCTGACTTTTTTTGTTTTTTTTCGATGTAGGCGTTTATATCCATTTTGGGAAAGGAGTTTTTTCGTTTTGGCAAATGTAATAAAAAATAGCGAAAAGAAGAAAAATATCAATTTTTTTTGATTTTGCTGTTGATTTTTGGGAAAATGGAAATCGTTTTAATTCCAAAGTGGTAATACGGTAGGTAAGGTTTTCCGCCTTTTCAGGTGTTTCAAAAATGAATGACGTATTTTATTTTAGAACACCTAAAAAGGCAAAAGTTTTCTGTTTTCTTCATTTCTTTATATATCTTTGCCTTATGAAAAGACCTTTTTACAACTACGAACATACAGAAATAGAAAGAATGAGTGCCTACCAATTCATAAGCAATAGTGGCATTTGAAGATATTGGTAATTAACATCAAGCCATCGTTATCAAAAAAGAAATATGAACGACAACGAAAAACAAAAGCTGAAAGAAGCCCTGCAACCTATCTTACAGAAAAAGAAAGAGGAAGCACTGAAAACATTGGGTAGAAGCTACCACAACATTCAACAAATTTTGCACAACCTGAAAAAAAAAGAAGCAACTACATAGCATTTAT
>JAAFJK010000126.1 GCA_013298105.1 Cytophagales bacterium | reverse complement strand
AGCCAACCTACGGCACTTGCGAGGGCTTAGACCGCTTCCCGACTGCCAAAGAATGTAAAGACAAAAACTACAAAGCCTTTCTTTCAAAAAATAAATAAAGGCTTCTTAAACCTTATTTTCTTGGCGCAATTTGTCCAAAAGCGTATTCAAAATCCCGCACTCCTCGCTTGAGAGGTGCGGGATAGCGTATGTTTGCTGGTCTATAAATTCCACGTCTATAGCCGCAAGTAGCTCAAGCCCTTGCGGTGTGATTTGTATTTTTAGTTCACGCTTGTCTTCTTGTGAGTGTGTGCGCTCTACAAAGCCCTTGCCTACCAACTTATCCACAATGCGGGTAGTATTAGAGTTGCGCTCAAGCATACGCGCTGTGATGTCTTTGAGTGTCAAGGCGTTTGGATATTGCCCCCTTAAAATTCGTAGTACATTGAACTGTTCTGAAGACAGCCCAAATTTTTTAAAAAGCCCCTGTGCCTGTGTACGTAGCCACGCACCCGTAAAAAGTATATTCAAGACGGTTTTGTGCTTGAGGTTGTTGAAATTGGTGGTTTTTAGTTCTTCTTCAATGGTCATCTGTTGGCAAAATTAGTTGTATATACAACAAAAAAAGAGCCGTATAAGTTTTTTGCTATAAATTTTTGGGCAGGCAAGTGTTTTTTTTGTGTGTTATGTGTTATCTTTGCGACATACTTTATCATCAAATACTTACAATCGTACATATTCTCATGAGTGTTAGAAAAGAAATATTAGCCAGAGTTCGAATTATTTTTTTAGTCATGTTTGGTGTAGCCTTTTTGGTAGGTATCCAAATCATGAACCTGCAATGGGTGCAGGGACAACAGTGGCAGGACAAAGCCAAAGAATTGGGACTTGCCTACCGTACCAAAAAAGCCACACGCGGCAATATCTATGCAGATGATGGCGTACTGTTGGCTACTTCTATCCCGCTCTACAAAGTGGCTCTCGACCCTGTGATAGTAAATGAAGATATTTATAAGGATAAATTGGACTCACTTAGCAAACTGTTAGCCAATTTTTTTCAAGATAAACCCGCCCGCGACTACATCATCAAAATCAATGACGCACGCAAAGGGCGCAAACGCTATCTTACGCTTGGCAACAGACCTATCACTTTTACAGAAAAACAAAAACTCGAAAAATGGCCTATCTTTCGTGAAAAACAAAACGGAGCTTGCGTGATGTTCGAGAAAGTAGAAGAACGTACCTATCCTTTTGAAGCACTTGCGGCGCGTACTGTAGGCTATCTGAACGAACTCAATGAGGGCGTAGGCATCGAGATTAGTTTCCAAAAAGAGCTGGCAGGCGAGGAAGGAAAAGCCCAATACCAACGACTGGCAGGGGGAGAATGGAAACCCACTGGCAGTGGCGTGAGGGTAAGACCTATAGATGGACAAGACGTTTATACTACCTTGAATGTCAATATCCAACACCTTACGCATGAAGCCCTGATGAAGGGTTTGAAAGAGCATAAGGCAAAATATGGCTGTGCCATAGTCATGGAAGTCGCTACAGGCGAAATAAAAGCGATTGCTAATCTTGGACGAGCCAAAACAGACGACATCGATACGTCAGGCAAAGCCGTCTATAAATACATTGAAAACTACAATTATGCACTTGGCGACCAAGTGAGTGATGCGCCCGGTTCTACTTTCAAAACTGCTTCCATGCTCGCACTCATGGAAGACACTACCGTAAAACTTACAGATACTGTAGATATAGGCAATGGTACACGCCAATACTTCGACCGCGTCATGCAAGATGCTAAAGGACTGCCACAACGTATATCAGTTCAGCAAGCCTTTGAGCAATCCTCGAATGTAGGTATTTCTTTTTTGATAACCCGCCATTTTGGAAGCAAACCTTCAAAATATACTAATTACTTGGAAAAATTCAAACTAAGTACACCACTCGAAAGTGTGCGCCTGCTTGGTTTGGCAAAGCCATACATCAAAACGCCCACAGACCCTACTTGGAGTGGCGTAACGCTCCCTTGGATGTCTGTAGGCTATGAATCCAAAATATCACCCCTTCAAATCTTAGCTTTTCATAATGCGATAGCAAATAACGGCTTGTTTGTCCACCCGCGCCTTGTACGTACTATCCGTAGGCAAGATAAAGTATTGGCAAAATTCACAGAGAAGAAAGAAGAAAAAATGCTTTGCTCTGCCGAGAACCTCCAAAAACTCAAAACCATGCTCGAGGGCGTGGTAGAGCGAGGTACTGCCAAAAACATCAAAACCGACAAGTACAAAATCGCAGGCAAGACAGGCACTGCCAAAAAAATCAATGAAAAAGGCAAGTATGTGCAAAAATACCGCGCTTCATTTGTGGGTTACTTTCCTGCCGAAAAGCCCAAATATAGCTGTATCGTGGTCATTGACGAGCCACAAGGCGCGGAACAATACGGGGGAGATGTGTCTGCCCCTATTTTCAGAGACATTGCCGATAGGCTCTATGCCCAAGATGCAGACGTACAAAGCAAGCCTGAACTGAAGCGCGAAACGCCCTTGCATCAAACAGACTTGCCTGCCAGTCATGCGGGCTACATTGATGATTTTAAAAATGTTTGTACTGAATTGAATATCAGCACACAACCCAAAACCACTGAAGAAATCGTATCGCCTACAGGTGGTCGCTATACTGTAGATTGGCAGGCAAGGCAGATGAAGTCTAACCAGATACCCAGCGTAAAAGGGCTAAATCTACGCGATGCCGTCTATCTCCTCGAAAACAAGGGGCTGAAAGTCTATGTAAATGGGCGTGGGCGCGTAAAAACCCAGTCGCTCGCACCAGGCGCACCACTGAAAAAAGGAGAGAAAATCATCATCAATCTGGAGTGAGGTACTTGCTTCAATCCAAGTTTTTTTGTGTATAAAGTTTCCACGCATCTAACTCCAAAGCGCACAAAAGACCGCCATCTGTGAGAATGGGTGAATCGCCACAACCTTTGTAGCAACCATTGTCGAGCGGAATACAATCGTGGCGTTCGGCTATGGCTTCTTTGATTTGGGTAAGGGAGTGAATCGTATGCCCATGTATCAGTTGCTTGCCTGCCAAAAAGTCTTCAGCGTTGTCTGTCGTGCGTTCCCAAAGCATATAGTCAATGTCTTCGAGTGGTTCGGGAGCGTGGGTATTGATGGCACCATGCACAAGATAAAATTTATCTAACACAAAGCAATGTGGGAGAGCTTCGAGCCAATCTTTTTGGGTAGGCGTAATCTCAACCACCAATAAAGTCTTCGAGATTTTTTGAAGCAGTTGTTCTTTTTCCAAGCGCATTTCGTTAGAAAGTCTGGCACGCATCTGCAATTTTTCTATCAGCATCTGTTCATGATTGCCACGAAGCGCGAAAACAGCATAGCCTTCTTCCTGCAAAGCTATGATAAACTTCAGTACGCCCATACTGTCTGTACCGCGATTCACATAATCGCCCAAAAAAAACAGTTGGTCATCTTTTGTGATTTGTAGCTGTGCTACAAGGGCTACAAGTGTCAGCTTGCACCCATGTATATCCGCTATCACAAATCGCCTGCCATACGCGGGCTTGGGTATGAATGTATGCGCCATGTCTGTAAGGTATTTATAAATTCTTACTTGAGCGAACCTCGTGCCAATCTGCATTTGACAGCCCCCACTGTTCCAAGTTTATTTAAAAAATACCCCCGCCCATTTCGTTTAATTTTATCTAACTAAT
>JAAFJK010000315.1:9570-11593 GCA_013298105.1 Cytophagales bacterium | reverse complement strand
GCCGTTGCACATCATATAGCGTCGAAAAAACAGGCGGTTTTTTGGTATAAGTGATGGGTTGCCAATCAATGCCATGCGCTTCTGTGATAGCTTTGATAATGCCTTCACGTCTTTCAAAATTTTCAGACTTTTCGGCACTGATGAGCGTAAATTGATAACCCAAACCCGACAAACCTATCAAATATGGCAAGACTTGCGACTGCCCCAAGGGGTCAGTCATACCGTCATAGCTGATATAAAGGACTTGTTTCATAAAGACATCGCAAACAAATCTGCATAATAATGATACGGCTGATTCTCAAACTCTGCCCCCATCTCCAGCCAAGCAGGTTTACCCTGTCCTATAGATACATGGCGGATATAAGTACGCAAAAGGCGCACAATCTCTGATACAGGCGATATTTTGCCCAGTAGCTTTACTTCACACTCCTCTCTCTCGAGGCGCAGTTCGTCCATTACAAGCAACACAAAATAAGAAACATCTTGTGCCGTTGGGCAATGATATTCATTGCAAAGCTCGAGTTTTAGATTGCGCCAAACGGCTATAAAAAGTTTATTGTCAATGAGTTCTGCAAAAATATAAGGCTTTTTTTGCTTTTCAGTATGCCCCAGTACGTGCTTCAAAAAAGGATAAATTTGTGGATAAAAACTAATCTTTGCTTGTGGATAGATTTGTTTGAACCAACTTATGAATGCCGTACTGACAGTCGAGATGAGTTGTGCTTTCAGGGCAGGCAAGGCAAGACTTACCAATTCTGTAGAAGTTTCGGCATCATTTACCCAATGCAAATACTCTTTGGCGCGTGTGGCTTGATAGATACTGATAGGCAAGAGAGAAAATGCCTCCGTATGGCACAAGATATGGATACTGTGCCAAAAATTTGCCTTCAAATACCAATCTTGCTCAAAGACTTGTTTTAATGATGCCAACAATTCTTCGACATTTGCGGTGGTAGGAAAGTGATAATCTTGCAAATATAAAAGTCTGTTATCTTGCACACGCACGACTGCATAATGCAAACCCGCCCCTTCAAAACTAAGATATAGGGCATATTGGTCTAACTTTTCGGGGTCAAAGAGCGCGCTCTTAAGAGTAAGTTCTGGTTTCATACAAGGCGCAATATTAACAAAAATTTTTAAAAAACTCACTAAAAAAGCCCATTATATCATATTTTTTGTGAAAATGTTGTTTTATTTTGTGCCTTCTGCTCCCACGAATAAGCTAAGGAATTACGTAAATGTGGCACTTTGCGCGATTTCCTGCAGGTTAGCACTTACGGAAAATGGCACAAGTACACATTTTTGAGGTAAATTACAGGGTAACTTTGGCATGATGCTGATAGCACAGAAATTAAATTGTTAAATGTTTTGGTACATTGTAATTTATGTATTAACTATGCAATTAAATACATAAATCCAAACCAAATATGAAATCTTTACATTCTACCCGTTTTTACGGGTTGCTCCTGTTTTTTGCCCTTACTGTTTGGGGCTGCAAAGAAGACGAACCCACGCCCACGCCCACGCAGGCACCTACCGACCTTGCCTACGCGCCGAATACACTGATGCTCACACAAGGAAATGCAGGCACTTCTGTCAAGCCTTCTATCAAAGGAACAGCCCCCATTACATATACTGTAGCTGTATCGCCTACTCAAGCTGGATTCAGTATCAATGCCGAAGGAATTATTCAAGTAGCCAACACTGTGCCTGTAGGAGTTTATACCTTGAGCATCACTGCCAACAATACGGCTGGTAGCAAAACCTTCAACAACGTTTATACCGTTACTGTTGGTGCGCTCATACCCTCCAATCTTGTGTATGGCACCAATTCACTTACACTTGTGCAAGGCAATGCAGGAAGTTCAGTAACGCCTACAGTACAAGGTACTACACCGCTTACGTATCAGGCTACAGTTTCTCCTGCCAATGCGGGCATCACTATCAATGCACAAGGCGTTATCCAAGTAGCTAATACTGTTACACAGGGCGTTTATAATGTAAGTGTGGGTGTTACGAATAC
>JAAFJK010000315.1:0-9560 GCA_013298105.1 Cytophagales bacterium | reverse complement strand
TCCCGAACGTTTATACTGTTACGATAACGCTTGCGCCCACTGCACCTACCGCGCTTACTTACAATCCTTCGACTTTAAATATTTTGCAAGGCGGTACAACTTCTTCAAATAATCCTTCAGTGCAAGGCACACAGCCCATTACTTTTGAAATAACGAGTGTTACACCTGCTAACAGTGCCATCACTATCAATGCACAAGGCAGGCTAACTGTAGGAACTACCTCTGCCGCAGGTACTTTCAAAGTATCTGTAAGAGCTTCTAACTCAGCGGGTACGCCAATTTTTACAGATGCTTTTACTTTCGTGGTGCGTGCGCCCATTACTTTCAATGCAAATATACAACCACTTCTACAAAGCAAATGTTCTCCTTGCCACACAGGAGGCGGACAATCTAACTGGAACGTATATAACACTTCTAAAAATAGCATAGATGCCATCCTCAATCGCGTACAACGTACACAAGGTTCTACTGGATTCATGCCACAAAACGGACAGCCACTCACACAAACTGAAATCGCCCTTCTCCAACAATGGAAAACTGAAGGACTGAAAGAACAATAGACTTCTTGCGAAAGTATTTTTAACCCTTCTCCATTTGGAGAAGGGCAGGGTTGAGGTATCAAAAATAGCACTTTTGCAAGAAGTCTAATAAAACACAGAAGCGATTTAAGAGGTAAGTTTTTTTAATGTGGTTCGTGGAAACACGAACCACAAAACAAATTTTTAGTTTTTGATAAAAATAAAAAACTTAAAAATTTGGATAAATATAAATCTTACACTAACTTTGCAGTCCTAAACAAAAACCCCATTCAAAATGGCAAAGAAAGGCAATCGTATTCAAGTTATTCTTGAGTGTACTGAGCATAAAAACAGCGGTGTGGCTGGTATGTCACGCTACATCACGACTAAAAATCGTAAAAATACTACAGGACGCATGGAGTTAAAAAAATTCAATGCTGTACTAAAACGCTACACTATTCACAAAGAAATCAAATAAAGGACTATGGCAAAGAAAGTTGTTGCAACCCTAAAAAAACAAGACACGCGTGGTTATTCTAAAGTAATACGCGCAGTTCGCTCTCCCAAAACAGGTGCTTATACCTTCAAAGAGGAAATAGTACCTACCGATATGGTACAAGATGTTTTGAACGCAAAATAAGCGTGTAACCTTTGCTTTTGCAAAGGTTTTTTTGTTTTAAAGATGAATTTTCAAAATTCATCTTTCGTCAAACTTCTACACCTACCCATACACGCAGGGCAGGCAAGGACTTTTGTACTTCAAACCTTCCCACAACCTTGCCTACCAATACACACAGCGCAGGCAAGGATTCTCGTACTTCGGACTTCTCAACTATTCCAAGTGGAAGTACCGAGTTTGTCATTGTGAGTAAAGCGAACAATCTCGTGATTCGCTCAGGAGGACAAAGCGCGTTCTTTTTCCCCACCACAAAAATTGTCAGACAACCAAAATGTTTTAGTTTGATAAGGAATGAAAATAAAATAAAATAACATAATAATTTCACTCACGCGAAGCCACGCTGTAAGCGTCTGTTGGTATTGCCTAACCGCGTAAAAGCTCGATAACAGACGCTTACAGCGTGGCTAAATATTCTCAAGTTATTTTTTACTCGTTCCTAACGACATAATTAATTTGTGAAAGAGGCACGCGGATAACACGGATTTTTTAATTTCTGAAATATAAAAAATCCGTGAAAATCCGCCTAACCTGCGTGCCAAAAGCATACACAAAAACGCTACCAATCTTTAAATTTGTTATCCAAGTGTGGTTATTTGCCTACGACAGAAGCCACAGGCTACGCACAACGAATAAGGCTGAAGGTTGTCAGAAAACTTAATAACCCAAAATCTTGAGCATAGCTTCAGGGCTTTGCTCGTCTGCGAATAAGCGCGTTTCTATTTTGTCGTCTTTGTTGCGGTCTATGATGACGTGGCGTGGAGCGGGTATGAGGCAATGTTGCACGCCTCCATAGCCTCCCAAAGATTCTTGGTACGCGCCTGTGTGGAAAAATCCAATGTATTGAGGGTCATTGCCATCACCTTCTATGATAGGCAAAAATACTTCGGCTATGTGCGCCTCTGAATTGTAATAATCCATCGAGTCGCAGGTAAGTCCACCGAGCTTTACTTTATGGAAAGGGTCGTCCCAGTTATTGACTGCCATCATGATGTATTTTTGGTTCATTCCCCACACATCAGGGAGCTGGGTAATGAACGAGCCATCTATCATGTACCAAAGTTCTTTGTCGTTTTGGAGTTTTTGGTCAATGATAGAATAAATGACAGCACCCGACTCGCCCACAGTATAGCTTCCAAACTCTGTGATAATATTCGGTACAGATACATTGTTTTTGTTGCAAATCCATTGGATATTCTCTACTATTTGCTCTGCCATATACTCATAGTCGAAGTCGTAGGCAAGGGAGGTTTGGATAGGGAATCCACCGCCTATATCTACGGTATCAAGGTCAGGACACATTTTGCGGAGTTCGCAGTATTTGTACATGAATCGGCTCAACTCACTCCAATAATACGCGCTATCTTTAATGCCTGTATTGATGAAGAAGTGGAGCATTTTTAGCTTAAACTGTGGGTGGTCTTTGATTTTTTCTTTGTACAGTTCGTTGATGTCGTTGTACCTGATGCCGAGCCTTGAGGTATAAAATGCAAAGTTGGGTTCTTCGTCTGAGGCAATGCGAATACCCAAGTTGATTTTTTTGACCTTTAGTCCTTCGTAAGCCTCTATTTCTTTGAGGTTGTCTAAGATAGGAATACAGTTGAAGCCATCAGCGAGGAGTCCGCGAATGTACTCAAGGTAGGCGGGACGTTTGAAACCGTTGGAGATGATGAAGCGGTCTTTTTGAAACTTGCCTGCCTCGTGGAGCTTGCGAATGATGGGTATATCAAAGGCAGAAGACGTTTCCAAGTGCGTATCGTGCTTTAGCACTTCCTCAATCACAAAACGAAAGTGTGAGGATTTTGTGCAATAGCAATAGATGTAATCGCCTTTGTATTTTTTCTTCTTAATTGCCTTGCCAAAAATCTCTTTGGCATACGCAATATGCTCGCCAATTTTGGGTAGGTAAGTAATCTTGAGTGGCGTGCCGTACTGTTTGATAATGTCCATAAGGTGGACACCATTGAACTGTAGGGCGTTTTTAGATACTTTGAACTCCTTGGTAGGGAAGTCAAAGGTCTGTTCGATGAGGTCGAAGTAGGTTCTCATGGGGCAACCTTGAACAAAAGAAAGAGGCGTAAGAAGTTTGAAATAAGAGGTACGAAGTACGAAATTAAAAATTTCTTTTGCTAAGTACAAAACTTATATGCAAAGTAAGGAAAAGTTTTTTTAAAAATTTCATTTATTATAAAAAAAGTCCTATCTTTGCGCTCTAATTTTACAACGTATTCCTTTATTATCTTATCTATGTTGATAATTCAGTTAAAAGACAATGAACCTTTGGACAAGGCTTTAAAACGTTTCAAGAAGAAATTTGAGAAAACGGGTGTTTTGAAAGAATTGCGCCGCCGTACTTACTTTGAGAAAAAGTCAGTAGGTTTGCGTAATGAGAAGCAACGCGCTTCTTATATCCAAAAACTACGTGATGACGGCACTATCCTATAAGCTATAGCCTTGCCTGCCCACAGCGTCCCACAAATCTTTTAGTAGGTTTGTGGGATTTTTTGTGTTAGGAACGAGTAAAAAATAACTTGAGAATATTTAGCCACGCTGTAAGCGTCTGTTATCGAGCTTTTACGCGGTTAAGCAATACCAACAGACGCTTACAGCGTGGCTTCGCGTGAGTGAAATTATCATGTTATTTTATTTTCATTCCTTATCTCCCTTACGCTATCAAATCTCTGATAGCTACCGAGGCACAAAATGCGCCAAACAAAGAAGGAATATATGAAATAGTGCCATAATAAGACCTTTTATGGCGTTGTCCTTCTACATTTTGGAGGGAATCTTTGTCGTGCAGTTCGTCTGAAAAAACGGTTTTAAAACCTTTGTCAATCTTCCATTTGCGGAGTGTTTTGCGGACTTGTTGGGCAAAAGGGCAGTTGTAGGTTTCCCAAATATCCACTATGCGGATTCGCTCTGGGTTCAACTTGCCTCCCGCCCCCATAGAGCTTACAAATCGTGTATCCGTTTCGAGGCAAATTCGAATCATCGCAAGTTTGGGCGAAATGGTGTCAATGCAATCAATGGCATAATCATAGCCTTCACTCAAAATATCTTTGAGCTTTTGGTGTATCATGTAGTCTTGCACTGTGGTAAGGTCTATGTCAGGGTTGATGTCGCGAATGCGGTTTGCCATATAACCTACCTTGCTTTCGCCCTCACTGCTGAGGAGGGCTGGGAGTTGTCGGTTTCGGTTGGTAGCTTCTATAGTATCGCCATCTACTATAGTCATCTTGCCTACCCCTGCCCGCGCGATATACTCGGCACAATACGAACCCACACCACCCATACCGACTATGAGTACACGCGCTTTTTGGAGTTTTTGGACAGCTTCTGCGCCTATGAGAAGTTCTGTTCTTGAAAAGCCAGTGCATAGAATTTGTTTTTTTGATTTTGAGTTATTTGCTTGCAACCCACGCGCGTGGGCAGGCAAGTATAAAAAAACCGTTCTTTTGGATAAAAGAACGGTAGTTATGGGGGCAGGAAAGGCTTAGGCTTTCACTGGTTTTTTCTCTTTTAAGCGAGCCGCTTTGCCGCTCTTGCCACGCAAGTAATAAAGGCGTGCGCGGCGTACAACGCCTTCACGTACAAGCTCTATTTTCTCAATGTTGGGAGAAAGGATAGGCAATATGCGTTCTACACCTATGCCATTCGATACTTTGCGCACTGTGATAGTTTCGCCTGTAGTATTGGGGTTCTTGCGTTGGATAACAGTTCCTTTGAACTGCTGGATGCGCGTTTTTCCACCTTCAGTAATCTTTAGGTGTATGTTGAGGGTGTCGCCTGCTTTGAACTTTGGATGTTCGGCTTTTCTCAATGCCTCCTCTCTTTGTGTTGCTTGCGCTTGTTCGTCAGCATCAGGCTTTACTTCCAAATTTATACGAAAATTCAACAAACGTTCCTTTTCTTTAGCCTCTACGAGCTTTATCAAGTCCATGTTCTTGTATGGTTATAGAATGAATACAGATAAAATAGGGTGCAAAGTTAGGCTTTTTTTTGAATAATTATATGTTTTTCAGAAAAAAGTTTATATTTTTTCTGAAATAGCTTTTTGTGATTTTATTTTTTTGTTTTTTTTTGTTATTTTTTGTAAAATGATTAAATTTGCAAACTTATTTTGTTTATACGACAACGCAACGCTCATTTGAAGCACCTAAACGGTATGACTAACGAAACCAACGAAACGCTCGCTACCTCTCAAGATGAGGTACAAAACCCAATTCCTCAAGAAACTTCTGAGCAATACTTGCCTGCCGAAAGCCAAGAGCAAGAGGAAGATGACGAGGACAGTGATGCCCCCCAAGTGGATTATTCGGGCTTCTCTAAGCAAGATTTTTTGAATCTTGTGCATGACCTTGACAAAGAAACAGACTTCAGAAAGGTAATCCCTACACTCAAACAAATCAAGCCTATCTTCGATGGCATCATGGAAGTAGAGCGCGACCAAGTGTTCCAAAAATTTTTGGCTGATGGTGGTGATGAGCAAGAGTTCAAGTTTCGTGAAGATAAAACCGCGAAGGAATTTTATCGTTTGTATAACCAAATACAAAAAAATCGTACCAAACAAGTAGCACAACTTGAGGAGCAAAAACTCAATAACCTCAAAGTGAAGGAAGGGATTTTGCAAAAAATCCGCGACCTTGTAGAAAAAGGCGAAGAAACAAAACAAGCCATCGACGAACTTAAAAAACTCCAAACGGACTGGAAATCTACAGGAGCTGTCCCCATCACGCACACGCATGAGCTTTGGGCAAAGTTTGATGCTTTGGTGGATAGGTTCTATGATAACCTCAAAATCCACCGCGAACTGGCTGACCTCGACCGCAAGAAAAACTTAGCCGAGAAAATAGAAATTTGCGAAAAAGCCGAAAGACTGGTAGAACAACCTATGTCAAAAGCTATCAAAGAACTCAATCACTTGCACGAGGAGTTCAAGCAAATAGGTCCCGTACCGCGCAAAGACCAAGAAGAAATCTGGAAACGCTTCAAAGATGCGTCTGATAAAATATACGAAACCAAGCGCGAACACTCCAAAGTAAAAGACGAGGAACGCAAAGAGAATTTGGACAAAAAATGGGCTTTGTGTGAGCTTGTGAAGCCTTATGCGGACTTTACTACAGACCGCGTGGCGGATTGGAACATCAAAACTCAAGAAGTCCTCAACTTACAAAAAGAATGGGAAGCTATCCGCGATATTCCGCAGGAAAGTGTAAAAGACGTAAGCAAAGCATTTTGGGCATTGTTCAAAAAATTCTTTAGCAATAAAAACGCCTTTTTACACGCCTTAGATGAGGAGCGTGAAGCAAATCTTGCCAAAAAAGTAGCCATCTGTGAAGAAGCTGAAGTCCTTTCTCAAAGCCAAGAAGACCACCGCAAAGTAGCCGACACGCTCAAGCAACTTCAAGTCAAATGGCGCGAAATCGGCGCTGTGCCTTCCAAATACAGAGATAGTATCTACAACAGATTCAAAAAAATATGTGATGACTTCTTTGCCCAACGCCGCGACCAAGTAAATACACAAGAAAAAGAATTTGAAGAAAATCTGAAAGCTAAAAAAGACATCATTGCCAAAATAACGGCTACTCAGTTGGAAGACACAACTATTGCACAAGCCACCATCGATGCCTTCTTAGCGGAATGGAAAACTATAGGATTTGTACCCAAAAAGGACAAAGAAACTATCCAAGAGAGCTTCAATGCCGAAATGCTTGCTTTTATCCAACGCCTGCCACTCACTGAAGACGAAAAAGATAAATTGCATATCCATGCAGATGTCGCGCTCATGCAAGACAGTCCACAAGCAGGGCGCAGAATCCAACAACGCGAACAGGCACTTAGAAGAAAAATTAGCAAATTGGAGAACGACATAGATACGCTCAAGAACAACATGGGCTTCTTCTCAAAAGCCAAATCTAATAAACCCAATCCTTTCCTACTGGACATAGAACGCCAAATCAAAGAGGCAAACACTAACCTTGTTTCACTCAAGAAGCAACTAAGTCTTTTGCAAAATATGTAAAATCTTCCCTCAAAATATGCCTGCACCTTGCCTACGTAGGCAAGGTGCAGGCGTTTTATAGTTTATCCAATAAAGACACTATGAAAAAAATAGGCTTGTGCTTTTTCCTGATTTTATGCCTGCAACCTGCACTTGCGCAAGATAGCACTAAGCAGAATTTGATTGTAGTAGTAGATTTGGAGGGTGGAGTTTCTCCTGCCATCACAAATAAACTAAGCGTTTTTAGACTAAGGCTTAGGTTAAAATCGAAACAAACTGCGTATCAATGCTTTGTTTTGGCACTTGAAAGTTTACATTATACGCCTCCAAATCGTCCTGAAGGCTTTTCTCCTGGTGGTCTTTTTGCAACTGAGCCCAAAAATTTAGTCTTTACCATAGGGTTAGGAGGGCGTTACACACTACTTCAAAGACCTGCTGGATTTAGGCTGAGTTTAGAAGACAGTTGGGTATTGGGGCAATACAACACACATGAATTTATACCTAATCAATCAAGAAATTCTTTTTTTTCGTTTGGAGGAACGCATCAGGTTATTTCAACCACTAAAGCATTGGTTGGCAAAAAAATAGGGCTTGCGTTTGAGCTGATACCATTCAAATTTATGGCTTTGCAAGGTTCGTGTTTGGCAAATCTGAATACACAACGTTCGTATTTGGCGTGGACTGTAGGGTTGTGTTTTGGTGTTTTGCGCTAATTTTCTTTATTAGTGGTCAGTCTTAGTTAAATGTTCGTTTTTTTTGGTTGGCAATCCGCTTGCGGTTGTCAATCCGAAAGAAAGACTGACTATTAGTTATTCCTTATTCATTTAGTTTTTCGCACTTGTACTCCTTTAGCTCCTTATCTTTGCATACTACAGCCAAAAGGTAAATTTCCTTGCCTGCCCCCTCATAGCGTTGGTAGTAGCGATTTTTGTGGATTTGTGCCATCGCGTCTTCAAGCGTGCCATTCACTTTGAACTCAAAAATAAAAACTGCATCTTTCATTTCTACCACCACATCAATTCTCCCTTTGCTTGTGCTGGGTTCGGCTTGAGCATAATAGCCTAAAAGTTTGAAAGTCAAGAATATAATGGCGTGGTAATATTTTTCTTGTTTTTCGTCAAATATTTGGTAAGGAATTTCGCCTAAAACGCTGTTCAAAAGACTAAAAAGTTGCTCAAAATCGCGTGTACCCAAGCAGAGATACATCTCATACGCGGTGGGCTTAAGGTCTTGTTGATAGCTGTATTCTGCCAAAAGATAATTGACCATAGAATCCCGCACTTCCAAATTAGGATAGCCCAGAGTGTAAATGCCATCAATTTCTGCTTGAATAGTCAAATAGCCTGTTTGATACAAAAGCGTGATTTCATCTATGTTTTCTAAATTAAAACTCCCCAATCGTTTAGACGAAACATTGATTTTGTCTAAATTGTAAGTGAATTTATTTTTCAATAGCTCTATCAAAAATGTAGGCGTACCTGTTTCGAACCAATAGTTTTGGAACTTCATTTTACCCAAAAATTTAAGTATGGAGGTGGGATTATAGACTTTATCTTTGCCATCATTCCACGAATAGCCATTGTACCAAAGGCGCATTTTCTCGAAGCACGCTTGGTAGGTAAGTTCCTGACTATCTGCTATTTCTTGTATTCTTTCTTGAAAATGATGCGTAATTTCTGCCTCTGTGTAGCCCAATAGCGTAGCAAAACGCCTGTCTATAGTGATGTCTTCCAAATGGTTCAAATCCGAGAAAATAGATACTTTGCTAAACTTTGAAACGCCTGTAAGGAAAAGAAAACTCAAGTATTTATCAAGGTCTTTCAAAGGGGAGTAGAAAAGGCGCATGATTTCGCGGTTTTTATCTGCAATAGCAAAATCGTCTTTGCGCAAAAACTCCGTAATAGGCTTGTCGTATTCATCTATCAACACCACCACCCCTTTTTGATAGCGTTCCGAAAGTTTTATAATCAGTTCTTCTATCTTGCTCGAGATGGTTTTGGTTTTTAATTCTACCCCAAAATGCTTTGCGTGTTCCTCTATTTTCATGTCCAGATAGTCTTTGAAATCCATATCATGAAAATCAGACTTGGCAAAACTGAAAGTAAGAACAGGGTGTTCTACCCAAGTGATTTTATCTTCTATCCAAAGTCCTTTGAAAAGGTCTTGCCTGCCCTGAAATAAATACTCTAACGTGCTGATAAGCAACGACTTGCCAAACCTGCGTGGGTGGGAAAGAAACACACATTTGAGTTGAGTGATAAGCTCATAAATGTAGGCTGTTTTATCTACATACACACAATTTTGTTCGCGCAAGGTAGCGAAATCTTGAATACCGAGTGAATAACGTTGTTTTTGCATGGCGCAA
>JAAFJK010000639.1 GCA_013298105.1 Cytophagales bacterium | reverse complement strand
AAGGAAAAAGACAGCATAAACACAAACTTGCCTACCCACACTGCACAAGAAACATTTATCAAGGAACATTTATCAGAGCCTATTCGTGCAGGCAAAGAAAAAGACAGCCTAAACGCAAACTTGCCTACCCACACTGCACAAGAAACATTTATCAAGGAACATTTATCAGAGCCTATTCGCGCAGGCAAGGAAAAAGACAGTATAAATGCAAACTTGCCTACCCACACTGCACAAGAAACATTTATCAAAGAACATTTATCAGAGCCTATTCGTGCAGGCAAGGAAAAAGACAGCATAAACGCAAACTTACCTACCCACGTAGGCAAGGAAATTATGAACTTTCCCAAAATCATAGCCAAAAATATGATTGAGCGTGCATTGTTTTTGGAATCCAACCCAACCTCCAAAATAGACACTACCCTCAAGTGGGAAGATACCAGAAAACCTATCAGTAAATGGAGCTTTGCGGGTTATTTTGCCCCCACTTTTACCTACAAAATCGTAAATCCGAATACACACGACAACGTATATATAGAAAACTTTGTAGCAAACAAACAACCTACTGCCCAAAACAAAGGTTACCAAATCGGCGGGCGCGTAGAAAGAAATATAACCAAAAAAATAGGCATTTATGGTGGTTTGCAGTACCAATATACGCGCCTACAGACTACACTCACGCACTATGAGATAACAGAGCCAAACTACAGGATAGATTCTATCAAGCCTCAAAAACTATATCTTGCGCCTAATCTACCAGTACGCAATGCCATAAACAATGCACTTACCTACCATAGCGCAGTGGCAGAAGTAGGCGCGTATTATCGCCTACACCAAAGCCGTTGGGAAAGCCTGATAGGAGCGGGAGTAGCCTACCAATACGTATTGAGTTTGCAATCAAAAAATGGCACAGAACGCTACCAAACGCCTTACCAAGCCCATCAGTTCATCACACAGGCAAGTTGGCAGATAGCGTATATGTTCACACCCACCAAGAAAATATTTGTAGAGCCAAATATCCAAAACAACCATACACGCCTCTTTCGAGGAGGCATCTATGATATGCGGACGTATCAATTTGGTATGCGTATGGGTGTAAAGTGGCGTTTATGACACACGATTACAGTTCAAACAAATGCCATTGATGAGTAGGTTTGTTTCTGCCATTCGGTAGCCTGTAGGCAAGTTCACGACAGGTATCATGACCTCCTCAAGGCAGTTTGTTTGTCCACATTCATTGCATTTGAAGTGTACGTGGGCGTGATGATGGGCGTGGACATCACAAGTCGCTTTGCAAAGGGCGTATTTTGGGAAGGCGAGGTCATCTAATACCTTGTGTATCACGCCTTTGTCCAAAAAAGTCCGCAATGTCCTGTATATCGTAACCCTGTCATATTCTTTGCCTACCGACTCCTCCACATCTGCATGAGAAAGCGCGTGGGGCGTTTGCAAAAATAAATCCACTATCAGCGACCTACAGTCGGTACTTCGTAGTCCGTATTGCTTTAGTATGTCTTGTACTTGGTTCATATAGTTTGTTTTTTACATCTGTCGAGTTTAGCGGTCATTTGCCACTTTGAAAACGCTACTTATCGACATTGTATTGGAAGATATAGCCTACTGTATTATCTTTGCACCATAAATCATAGACAAATAAAAGGGTTGGTGATTTATGCGCAATCTTATTATTCATACATTTTTTTGTTACTTGCCTGCCCTTTCTCCTCTGTGAAAAATGGGCAGGCAAGTTATTTTTGAAATCCCTTTATCTTCGTTGCTTGAAAAGCCACTTCAAGAGTTCAGGCTCAAGATAGGCTGGTTTCCAGCTGTCATGCCCAGTGGTAGGGTATTCGGTATATTTTGGTTTTGCGCCTGCTTTTTCGAGGGCTTTTATCATATTTTGTGAACGTTTGGGCTTGACTACCTTATCCAATCCGCCGTGAAATGCCCAAATGGGCAGGTTTTTTACTTTTTCGGCTACTGCTTCATCTCCGCCACCGCATACAGGCACTGCCGCTGCAAATTTTTGGGGCATTCGAGTTATCAAATCCCAGACTGCATAACCGCCCATAGATAGCCCTGTAGCATAAATACAGTCTTTTTCTATTTTATAGGTTTGTTCTATTTCTGCCAATAACTTTACTGCCAAGCCCAAGTTTTTGGATATTTCTTTGGGTTGTTGATGGCTGTCAAGCCCCCAATCGACCTCTACCCATCTTGCTTCTTTGGGGCATTGAGGGACGAGTACAAAGCAAGGAAAGTCTTTTCTATTATGCTCGTCTGTAAAGAGCTTTGCAATGTGCGTAAGGGTGATTTCATTGTCTGTACCGCGCTCGCCTGCCCCATGAAAAAATACCACAAGCGGATAGGCTTGCTTGGGGTTGTAGTCTTTGGGTTTTAGCAATCTATACGGAAGTGTACCTGCCTCTGTAATATAGGTAAGTTGCTCAAAATCAGGAAATTTGGTAGTTGTACTTGTAGGTGTTTGTGCATACCCAAATGTTTGGCAGAGGCAGGCAAGGAGGAGAGATAAATAGCGCATGATATGTATAATCAGATTGATTGCCCAAAGTTAGCTTTTTTTAAGGAAAAAAGCCCGTTAGGAACGAGTAAAAAATAACTTGGACATTTTTGCTTATCTTTTACGCTTATACTTCGTTGCAATATTCATTACAAAACACCGCTTTGCGCTTCTATTGCGCCTTGTCTAAACGCAAAATATCGTACA
>JAAFJK010000400.1 GCA_013298105.1 Cytophagales bacterium | reverse complement strand
AAATCGTGTGCGGGGTGTTCGCCCAATCCCATGATTGGGATAGCCTTGTACGCATACGCGCTTGTGCCGTATTCTACTTTGTAGGTTTTAAAACGTTGTTTGAAGTTATCTTCTAAGCTTTTATAGCGTATTTTATCCTCGTCATTTTCTACTGAGAGGTCAAAGGCATTGCCTATATTCAGTACGAAGCGCGTGGCAGGCAAGGTGGCTTTCAGCCGCTCGATGGCTACTTTGGCGGTAGCTTTTTCGGTATTGATTTCTACTTTTTCGCGGGTTTTGTAGCTCCACGCGCCTGTTTTTTCATTCAAGCTGTAGAAATTGTAGTCAGTATCAGGTTGCCACGAAGCCATACGGATTTGGGCTTTTTTGTCTTTGGCAAGTTTCAATTCCTTGCCTGCCTGCGATGCCCTGATGTCAAACATACCTGCCGTTTGTAGGCTTTGGCGTGTGCCTGCGGAGTCGTACTCCATCGGGATACCCGAAACCAATACATCTACGGCATCATGAAACTCGCGGTAGGCAAGTTTTACTTCGCCTTTGATGACCTTGCCTGCCTCATCTACGAGCGCGTTGGCGGGTATTTCTATCTGTGTACCTGTTTTGTAGGCTACTTTTGTTCCCTTTTCAGCCTCAAAAGTATAAGTTTCAAAAGGGACATCAGCCGCAGGGATAGGTGGATTGATGACAGAGGTAGGCAAGGTGGGTACTTTTTTGGGACGTTCTTGGGGCGCGTTACAGCTTGAGAGCGCACTCAGCAAGGCTAAGATTCCAACAAAATTTTTCATACGTTTAAGGACTTTATTATTTTAGTGATTTATATCTATCTTTAACGCATTTAACAAATTTTGTTTCAAATTATTTTGCCAAAAATCTTACATACAAAATAAAATATTGAATTTGCGATTTCTGAGATTCAATCATGCAATCAGAAACGATTTTGATAACGACACAGTTAATTTGTGAAAGAGGCACGCGGATAACGCGGATTTTACAGATGACAACGGATTTTTTAATTTCTAAAATATAAAAAATCCGTCAAAATCCGCTTAATCTGCGTTATCCGCGTGCTAAAAGCACACACAAAAACGCTACTAATCTTTAAATTCGTTGTCAAATTTTAGAAAAAAGGCTTGAGAACAATACTTTTTCATAGAAAAAACGTAAATTTGCCACACAATAAACCTTCAAATAACATGAGCAAAGTAAATCCTAAAATAGACTTAGTTTTTAAAAAACTCTTTGGTTCAGAGGAAAACAAAGACATTCTGATGTCTTTGATAAATGCAATTTTACCTGATAATAAGCAAATTACAGAAATAGAAATCAAGAATCCATACAATGTATCGGACTATAAAGAAGGCAAATTAACTATTTTGGACATCAAAGCACAAGATGAGCGAGGTGTACTTTATGACATAGAAATGCAAATAAAAGGGACGGACTTTTATGGCAGGCGCACCCTTTTTTATTGGGCAAAAATGTTTGGTTCACAGTTAGACTATATCAATGACTTTCCTACCGCCAATGAGCAAATCACAGAACTGGAAAAATTAGCAGCACTTGAGAAACAAGGTAAATTGGGCTACTCAGGGCTAAAAAAGTGCATTGTGATAAGTTTGATGGACTTTAATTTCTTTCTTGATGAGAAGTACAAGCGTAGTTTTATGCTTAAAGATGTCGAAACAAACGAAACTCACAAAGACTTGGATTATTTGGATTTGTATTTCATAGAACTTAAAAAATACAAAGGCAAACTTCAAAATGTGAAAACAACTTTAGAAAGATGGATAACCTTTTTAAACAACGCCCATAAGTACAATAAGAAAACCTTACCTAAAGAATTGGCAGAGATTGAAGAAATCAACAAAGCAAACCTGCAATTAGAGGTCATGTATCTTGATGAACAAGAAAAACGATACTATGAATCTCAACAAAAGTTTTGGTTTGACCAAAATGACTTCATTAGAGAATCTATAGAAAAAACAGTGGCAATAGAATAATAAAATTGAAATTGCAAAAAGCCTTTTACAAACACCGCTTTCAAATGAAGAAATAGCCAAACATACAAACTTAGCAGTTCAGCAAATACTGCAACTTCGTAATAAGAAAAAGTAAAAATCATCTTTAGGAACGAGTAAAAAATAACTTGGACATTTTGCTAATCTTTTGTGTTTATACTTTGTTGCAATATTCATTACAAAACACCGCTTTGCGCTTCTATTACGCCTCGTCTAAACCCAAAATATCGCACAAAACCTGACCATCTTATTTTTTACTCGTTCCTTACTCAACCCCTTCTTTGCTTGGCACGTCAGGTTGTGCCAGTTTTCTGTCTTCAGTGAGGTAAAGCAGAAGTTTTCGTTTTAAGTCTATGGGGTTCAAGTTCCTGTATATTTTGCCATGCCTTGCTACAGATACACTGCCTCTTTCCTCCGAAACCACCAGCACTACAGCATCACATACTTCTGTTACACCGAGTGCCGCCCTGTGTCTTGTCCCTAATTGTGGGTCAAGGTCGGGGTCTTCAGAAAGTGGCAAAATACACCGCGCGTAGGCAAGTCGCCCTTGCTTGTCTATCAATACTGCTCCGTCATGGAGTGGGCAATATTTGTTGAAAATAGACACTAAGAGGCGTGCAGAAGGTACTGCATCTATCTCATCACCCGGTTTTACGATTTCAGACAAATCATTGTCTTTTTCAAAAACTATCAAAGCACCTGTCAAAGCCGCTCCCATTTGGATAGCCGCTTCTACAAACTCATCTACTTTTACTTGTGTGTTTGATGTACCCAAAAAAGTACGCATCAGCAAATTACGGAAATAGTGCGCTCTGCCTATCACAAGCAAAAACTGACGGATTTCGCCCTGAAAAAGTATCAGTGCCGCTATCACTCCTACATTGATAAACTGCCCCAAAATGGTACTGAGAAGCTCCATCTCAAACACACTGACCAATGCCCACCCAATAATCACAGCCCCAATTCCCATCAAAATACGCGCCGATATGCTTCCTCTTACCAACTGATACAACTGATGTAGCAAGAATGCCACCAACAAAATGTCAATAGCATCTATCCACCCAAATGTAAAAAAGTGAAGAAAAATAAGCATGGCAGAAGGGTGCAAGATGTGTATAAATGCAAATCTATAAAAATTGTAAAAAATAACTTGGACATTTTGTTGCAATATTCATTAGACTTTTTGCGAAAGAACTATTTGTGATACTTCAACCCTGCCTTCTCTAAAATATACTGTTTTCGCGCTTCTATTGTGCTTTACCTTTTTTGAGTGATAATAGACTTCTTGCGAAAGTGCTATTTTTGATACCTCAACCCTGCCCTTCTCCAAATGGAGAAGGGTTAAAAAGACTTTCGCAAGAAGTCTAATATAATTTTTGTCATTTTGAGCGAAGCTCAACATCTCACTCATTGTTCGCTTTGCTCACCATGACAAAATTTTCAGACAACCGTTTATTATTCCTTCAGCCATCTTCGGATTTCAACCTTTTTGCCCTCTATTACACGGATAGCGTACAAGCCTTTGGGCAATTTGGCGGTAGCGTCCCATTCGTAGTGGGCAGTCGCTTTATTCAATGTGAAAGATTCCAACACACTGCCTTTCATGTTCACGAGTTCCACCTTTAGTTTTTTACTTACATAACTTTCACTGAATGCCAATCGTATCGCCTGCCCTGTAGGAAGCGGATTGGGGAATACGTGAAAGCCTGTTTTGGCTTTTTCTATCTTCAGTTGCGCGATTTGGTAGGCAAGGTTAAAGTCTGGAATCCCGTACCCTAAGATGCTATCGGGTTTTGAGGCTTGTGAGCCAGCTTTTTGCAAAACCTCTATGATTTCCATGTTCGTAAGCTGTGGGAATGCCTGCCAGAAAGAAGCCACCATACCACACATTACAGGGCTTGAGAAAGAAGTACCTGTATTCATGCCTATCGCGCCACTTGGCTTGCCTACCGAAGCAGGATTGCCTGCGGCGCATAGATTGGGCTTGATTCTTTTGTCTGATGTAGGTCCAAACGAGCTAAAATAAGACCTTTTCTTGTTGCTATCTACTGAGCCTACAGTGAGGATAGAATCCGCATCAGCAGGCGCACCTATGTATTTCCAGCTATCCCAGCCTTCGTTGCCAGCACTGTTCACGACTATCATACCTGTACTTGCCGCCCAAGTCGCGGCACGTGAGATGATAGATTTTTTGCCATTCATATCTGCATACACATAATCTTGGGCATCGAGGTCATAATCTGTGTAGCCCAAAGATGAATTTAGCACATCTACCCCCAGACTGTCGGCTTTTTCTGCCGCCACGAGCCAGTTAAATTCTTCTACACGATACTCTGTTTCGGCATCTTCTGTCCTGAATAAATAAAAACTTGCTTCGGGGGCAGTGCCTATGTGTTTATCCAATTCATACCCACCGATACAGCTTAAAACCTCCAGCCCATGCGAGCCTGTATTATAGACATTTTCTTGTCCTTCTACAAAGTTATAAGTACCCAAAATACGTCCATCTTCACGCAAATTTTTGAGGAAAGGCACTTTATCGCCATTTTCAAAACCCGCATCAAGCACTGCGATATACATACCTTGCCCTCTGTAGCCTTGTTTGTGCATAGCAGGTACGCCGAGCATATTGGCTTGATTGAAGGCTTTGCCATAGCTGGCAGGCGAGTCTATTTGTAAAAAAGTATTTTTCTCCTTGCCTGCCCTATCCTTGAAAGTAGCCTGTGTAAGTGGTTTTGGATTGGTGGCAGTAGCCGAGCGGATAGGGCTGAGTAGCTCTATTTCAGGCTTCAGGGCAGGCAAGGTCTTTACTTTGGCGAGTTCGTCTTCAGTTGCTTCTATCAAAACTGCATTCAGCCAGCGTGAGGCATACCATACTCTTGCGCCTTTGTCTTTGAGGGCTTTGATGATGGCTTCATCTACAGGCAAATCGCGTGTGTTGAGTACAATATTTTGGCGTTTACGCCTTTCTATGGCGCGTGCGGTTAAGAACTTTTCGGGTTTATCTAAGCTATAGGCTTGTGTATTTTTTTCAGTCAGATAAACCACGTAGCGTTTGCGGGTTTGGGCTTGCAACATTTGCGAAGCCTCCAAAAAAATAAAAATAGTGGTCAAAAGGGCTAAAAAGCCTGCTTTTTTAAAATAATTTACCATAATTGAGGAGGGTTTGTGTTTTGACAGTGCCAGAAAGTATTTTTCCTTGTCCTATACAGTTGGCATCAGTACAATAGTTCAAGATTTTGATAGAAGATTGTACTAAACCTACTTTGCGGGCATATATTTCTTGCCTGCGGTCTTGATAGACGAGGCTTGAATCATTGGCGAGTACAACTTTCATAGTATTCTCGAAAGTAAAGGTGTTTATTTTTCGCGGAATATCCAGTTCTTCTATAGTGTTGTTGTCTTTTTTCAAGTTATTGAAGCCATTGCCGTTCCATTTCTTGCCTACACTGAGCGGGAAGGCAAGTTTTACAAAAACGCGGTTATTTTCTGAACGAAAAGCATTAAAATTGTCTATGTGTGTACTGAAAGTAGAGTCCAAAGCCCAAGGCAAGTTGGCGTTGGCACGTTTGTAGCGTTGGATTTTGTGGGTGCTTTTGCCTTCCACACTTGTATAGGTTTCGATGAGGAGTTCACGCATTTGGAACTGCTCAGTTACGGTAGGGTTGTTGGGGAAGTAAGACGTTGTTTTTACGTCATAATCTATGTACTGCCCTATATCTAACGGAAAATAGTCATAGCCCAATAAGTTTTTATCGGGTTCGAGGTTTTTATCTCCGCAGGCAGGCAAGGCAAGTATCGCCAAGCTATACAGTAGGTAGGCAAGTAGCTTTTTCATGGAGGCAAATTTAGTGTTTTTTATGAATTTTCCAAAATAAAAAGCTATACTTGGCTTGAAAATAGTTTTTTGAGATAAAAA
>JAAFJK010000557.1 GCA_013298105.1 Cytophagales bacterium | reverse complement strand
GTAAACCATCAGGCGAGAAGAATGTACTTTGTGGAGAGGTATCTTGTGTAGCAAAACTAAATAATCCAATATAAGTAACATTGGGAGTTGATATGTCATAAGGAGTAGATAGGTTATATTGCCTAACACTGTTATCACCAGTAGCTGTGAAGTACATTCTATTACCTGTAGGTGAGAAGAAAACACCACGACCTGCAGCAGCGGCTGTAACATAAGAAGTCCCACTATAAGTAGCTGTATTCACTTGAAAAGCTGTAGAAAGGCTGTATTGATAGACATTCACATTACCACTTACAAACATTTTTGTACCATCATTAGAAAATGCTACCCCACGTGGTACGGCATCTTGCGCTCCTACTCCGAAAAAATTATTGTAAGTAGCTGTAGTAATATCAAAGGCTGTGGATAGGTTGTATTGATACACTCTGTCATTGGCACTGCCAAGGAAGTACATTCTTGTCCCATCGGGGGAGAATGTTAAAGCTTCAGGCACTCCATCTTGCGTAGCTACATTCAAAGGATTACCACCCGAACCAGTAAATGTAACTCCACCACTAAGGTTAAACTGCGCAAAGGTGGAGTTAATACCTGCGAATAGGAAGAGTAGAAATACGAGAGATATTTTTGCACTACTCAAAAGCAATAAAAAAAATGTCAGAATTTGTTTCATAAAAAATACAAGTTAAGGAAAGTAGTTTTTGAAATACTGTGCAAATGTAGGCGAAAAATACCTTAATTCCAAATTTTGAAGGGTTACAAATGGGTTACACAAACGTTGTAGATGGGTTACAAAGGGTTACATCAGCTCAAAATCCGTGAAATAGTTTGTTTTAAAGCCTTGCTTGAAATGTTAAATTCTGATTACTGCTCAGCACCTTATCTGAATCTGTAGCACAGGCATCTTGCCCAATGATGTCAATTTAAAGCCAAAAATAAAATATTTCCCTCAGTGGTCAGTCTTAGTTAAATGTTCGTTTTTTTTCGGTTGGCAATCCGCTTGCGGTTGTCAATCCGAAAAAAAGACAGCGAACAAATAAGAAAGACTGACCACTCGGTATGACATTAAAATATAATTTTTGGGAAATATAGTAACTTAATTCCACAAAATCACTAAATTTGTGCGTGGAGTTAAAGTTTAGTGAGAGTTACAAATGGGTTACACAGCAGACAGACCTACAAGGCTTTAAAAACTCTATAGGTTTGATAGTCAATTAAATACACTTGTTGCAAATAATAACATTAGACTTCTTGCGAAAGTCTTTCAATCCTTCTCTATTATTCCCCCTTCGGGGGTTAGGGGGCTTGGCAGGGTTCAGGTATCAAAAATAGCATCATTGACAATGAAACAAATTTGCTTACTATTAATTTTTTATTTTGTTTTTGGAGAAGTTTCAATGGCTCAAAAGCAGATGCCAAAGGGTTTTCAGTTGCTTACACATACAAATAAAAATCATTTGAGTGATGTAGAAAATTACTATACACAATATAAAATCAAAAACAGTGTAACACAAACTATCAATACGTTTGAAAATTATTTGGAAACACTTTCTACAAAAGATGACATAGTGGCTATTGTAAAAATTTTGGATCTGATGTCTAATGAATATCGCTTGATGATAGCAAAAGATAAAAACTACATCAATCACCTGAATAAACTTTTTTTAGGCTTAATCAAAGCTACACCCAATATTTGTATGCAGGGCGAATTGTACACGCTCTTGGGTATGCTTTATACAGACGAAAACATCAAAGATTACCATACAGCAAGAACATATTTTGAAAAACATATAGAACTTGGCAGGCAAGCTCCTTGTAGAGATAGTGAACGCAATACTATTTTTCCTTATATCATTATTTCAAAACATATTTATGAAAAAATAGGGGATTATGCCAAAGCACTTCATTATTACATATATGCTGTTCAGCTGTCTGATTCTTTAAACCTCAGTTTTGAAAAAAAAGCCTATTATCAAGATAGGTTAGCAAGATTTTATTATAAGACCGAAAACTACGCTGAAGCCTATCAAGCATGGGAGAAAGTATTGACTAATCTACAAAGGGGGCATATAAAGAATAGAGATTTGATACAAACTTTTAACAATTTGGGCTTGGCAAAAAGAAAGGTAAAAATGTTGGATAAAGCGGCTCAGTGGTTCGATAAAGCCTTAGCAGAAGCTGTAAACCAAAAAGATACTATCTGGGAAGGCATCATATCAGGCAATTTAGGTTACAATGCTTTTTTGGCTGAAAACTATTCAAAAGCCATTAGTTTATTGGAAAAAGACATTAGAATATGCCTTTATTATAAAGAATATAGCAATTTAATATCCTCTCTTGTGTATATGGGCTTGGCTTATCAAGCGCAGAAAAACTACAACAAGGCATTAAAATATTATGAAGAAGCAGAAAAATATTTGGAAAAAGAGAGAACCTCCGTTTTACGTTATGACCCACAGGCTGATATGCGTTTGTATGCCGATATTTATAAAGGTTTTTCCGAAATTTCAGATGTATTGGGCAATTATGACAGTGCTTATCTGTACCTGAAATTGCACAAAAGATACAGTGATACACTCACTTTTTTGCAACACAAAGAAAACTTAGCCCTTCAACAAGCGCAACAAGCATTTAACACCAAAAGTAAGGAGAGCGAATTGGCTATTAAAAATCAAGGCTTTTTAATTATTTTTCTGTTGTTGTTATTGTCATTGGTAGTGGTTGTAGGGTTGCTTTTCTTTCGAAATAATGTATTGGCTAATAAAGAAAAACAATTAAAAAGTAAAAATTTAGAACTTGCCAATGAAGCTGAAAGAGAACGAAATCAACGTTTGCAAGAAGCTATCGTAATAAAAGAGCAAGAAATAGCCATAGCCGCACTTAGAATGCAACAAAAAAATGAAATGCTATTAGAACTCAAAAAAGGAATACTTGAACCAGAGCATACAAATAAAAAATTGGAAAAAATGGTAGATTATACCATAGATTTAGATGATAATTGGGAAATATTTAAAAAGCATTTTGAGCAAATACACCCTTTGTTTTTTCATAAATTAGCACAAATATCTGATAAAATCACACCCAATGATTGTAAGCACTGTGCTTATATATGCATCAATTTAGACACCAAACAAGTAGCCCATTTGATGCGCATTGCTCCTGAAAGTGTGAAGATGTCGCGCAATAGATTAAGAAAAAAACTTCAATTAGCCCCCGAAGTTGATTTATATAAATTTTTGATTAGCTTGTAAATTTATATTTTTTAGTTTCAAAATACATACAACAATACCTCCTCATTTTCATAAAAAATAGGCGTTAAAGTGCTTGTATTCAGGCGTTTATTCTCTCCTAAGTTACGTATTTGTTTGGTAAGTTGTTTTTGCTCTTTCTCCATATTTTTCAGCGCGTATTTGTTTTTTTGTGCCTCAAACCAATGCTCAAATTCGCTGGCATCAAGCAAATCAATGACAGGCACTTTTTCCAGTCCAGCAAAGCGTCTGAGCAGCTGCTTATGGCGTATTCTATAGAGGTCGTAGGCACTGTAGATACCTCTTACGCGGTTCATGCCATCATCTTTGTAGAACCTAAAAAGCGTACAAGGCACATCAAAAAACTTTACATACAGTTCCATATCCAAGCGATTTTCTATCGCAGTATCAAATATTTGTTTTGTCTGTGTATAGATGTATTGCAGTTGCAAGCGCATTGTATATTGCATTACTTGGAAGATAACCTTTGGTGGAATAGGCAATATATTTTGCACATCGCGCGTACCTATAGCAGTTTTGATAATCTCATCACAGTTTCTATATTTTCGCGCCAAATCATCAGGCAAATGTAGGAAAGGCGTTTCGCCTATTGCTTCCTTTTTTACAATTTTCCAAAGATTTTCCAATACATAGTCGAGTATTTCGGGTACAGATACGATAGGTTCGGTAGGGCTTTCAAAAATAGGCTCGGGAGGCGTAAGCTGAATCGGGCTACCAAACAGATAGTCCAGCGCAGAAGTCCGATAAGGTTCAAGGATTGTAAAGGCTGTTGCATTGGGCAGGTAAGGTGCAGGTCTTCTTTCCTCCATGATTTGATAATACGTATCTCGAAAATCCAACGTCAAACCCTCCATAGACTCTGTGGAGTAAGTTTCATTGCGTTTGCCTACTGTATTGAAAGTCTTACGAAAAGCATTGACCACAGCCCACCCCAAACCAAGCGTACCCAATCCCGCAAACAAAGGACTGTTCATAAATCCCCAAACAGTCAATAAAATCCCCAATGCCGCCAGTGGCAGTCCAACAAAAATAATAACTGCAGATATAACCAACAAGCGCATCATCTCAGACACCCCGCTTGCGACATCTTGCAGGCTTTTTTCTATCGGGATAGTATGTATCGCTAACTGTATTTTCCCTGCCCTTGCCTGCAAATCCAAGTCTAAATCCACACGCTTCAAAAAAGATTTGCTGTTTTTGTAATGCGTAAGTGCGACAGATAAGTCCCTGCCAAGTACAAGGGCTTGCGCGTTGTTTTGGGCTTGCAGTTCAGCTAATCGGATTTTTGTTTTGGCAATATATTCATTCAAAATATCCCTGAACTTGCCTGCCAATTCAGGCGGCTGTAGGTGTATTTTTTGGTGTGAGGTAGGATAGAAGCTGGCGTATATCTTTAGCCCGAAGTAATCATCTTCATATTGGAGTTTATCTAAGAAGCCCTTGCCATACTCACGCACAGTGTCCATGTCAGCTTTTACATTTTCCAAACTTTGCACACATTCCAAAAGTGTGGCATACTTCACAGCTTCGATAGTTTCTTGTATCTCTTGTGCATCTAAAAAATCTACCTTAAACCACTGAAAATTATATTCGTCCAATTTGGTCAATTTTTTGACATATTCTGCACATATATAATCATACGTAGTGTCATGCGTGCTATAGTACATTATTTTTTTACTTTCATTTTCTTTGTAATGTGCTATCAGCGTGAGTATCTCCAAACGCATCAGTTCTACCTGCTGTATGGCAGGCAAGAACTCAAGTATGAAGTACAAGACGTAGTGTTTATCTGTTTTTGAAAAACGTGCGTTTGGACTGTTTTTTAGCTTAAGACTTGCGTAGGCGGGATTTTTACTGGGATACACTTCTTCAAAAACGTCAAAAAACTGAGTCCTTTCGGCTTCTGTTAATTGCAGAAAATAAAACACTGCAAGGTCTTCCGCCTGCGCCCTATAGTCATTTTTTATCATAACGCAAACTTTATAAACAAAAACCCTCGCTTTGATAGGAGGGTTTTTAAGGTTCAAATATGCACAATCGTGAATCGTAAATCATTCTAATACGTTCCTTTTTTGTCATCTACATCATCAAGCAAGAACTTGCGTGTGCTTTCGATGATTCTGCTGAAGAAATCCTTGCCACGTGAAGCCGTTTTTTCAGCTTTTCCATTTTGAGAAGGTCGAGGCATGGAGTTATTCATTTGGATATATCGCTCATAGCGGTCGTCAAGGGCGCGAAAACCCGCCAAAACCAAGCCTACTGTAGTAGCAAACATGGGGCTTTTGGCTAATTCGGCTTTGGTACGTCCGAGATACTCTACAGGGTGTCCTATGCGCGTATCCATAGAAGTCAGGTTTTGGAAAACGTCTTGACAGCCATTGAGTTGTGAGCCACCGCCCGTTACTACTATGCCACCCACGAGCTTGCCTACGTACCCCGATTTTACGATTTCGTTATGCACGAGTTCAATAATTTCTTGCATACGTGCCTCTATGATGTGTGCTAATTGCTTGATAGAAAGTTCTTTGGTAGGACGACCAGGCAGACCTGGTACATTCACAAACTGCAAATCATCTACCCAACTTGCCATCGCACAGCCAAATTTTACTTTGAGTGTTTCGGCATTTTTATCCGTTACCTGTAGTCCTTGCTTGATGTCCGCAGTGATGATATGCCCCGCAAAAGGAATCACAGCCGTATGGCGCATGATGCCTTCGTGGAAGATAGCCACGTCAGTCGTGCCTCCACCAATGTCCACCAAAACTACCCCAGCTTCTTTTTCTTCTTCGGTTAGTACCGCCATACTCGAGGCGATAGGCTCAAGGATAAGGTCAGCAATCTCCAATCCACACCTTTTTACGCAATGATTGATGTTGCGTATCGCGCTCGTCTGGGCAGTGATGATATTAAAATCTGCCTCCAGACGCACACCCGACATACCTACGGGTTCTTTGATGCCTGTTTCGCCATCTACAGTGTAGTCTTGGGGCATGACGTGGATAATTTCCTTGCCTGCGGGCGTAACAGTGCGGTACATTTCGTTTGTGAGGCGGTTCACGTCATCAAGCGAAATCTCGTCATGGTCTTCAGAGCGTGTGATGTAGCCATGCTGTGTGAGGCTCTCAATGTGTTGCCCTGCAATGCCTACATTCACTATACGAATATCTATATTGGCTTGATTTTCAGCTTCTTGTATGGCTTGGCTAATGGCTTGGACAGTGCGGTCTATATTCACTACCACGCCACGTACCACACCTTCGGATTGGGCTTTGCCCATACCGAGAATTTCTAATTTTCCATATTCGTCTTTCCTACCCACGAGAGCGCAAATCTTGGTAGTGCCTATATCCAACCCAACTATAATTTTTTCTCTGTTATCTTTTTGCATGAGCGTTTTGGTTTGATTTATATAAATAGCAAAAATGTTGCTAAAAAAAATAAAGGTGTAAAATTCTGATAACTATTTAGCCCTCTACCCCAAAAGGTAGTCTTATTCTCTAAGGAATAAAAATAAAATAACATGATAATTTCACTCACGCGAAGCCACGCTGTAAGCGTCTGTTGGTATTGCCTAATCGCGTAAAAGCTCGATAACAGACGCTTACAGCGTGGCTAAATATTTTCAAGTTATTTTTTACTCGTTCCTAAGTGCTAAAAGATGTATCTTTCTCCTCTTTGGGGCTGGAGGCTTCTTTATTTCTTTTTCGCAAGCATCAAGTTAGATGTCCCTTGTGCAAACTGATAGCCTATCCCAAATGGCAGTGGACGCACCTGTTCTTTCTTTTGGTAGGCAAGTTTCATGTCTTGTTGCCAACGGCTTGAGAAAAGCGAAATAGGTCCCGCATATACGCCAAAGAAAGTCAAATCCCACTTGTGCTTGCCTGCCGTAAAATTCACTAAAGGCATACCTGAGTCGTCTTGCAAAAGATAAGGAGATTTTGCCAATATCATATCCCGAATCATAGTAAAATCGCCTAAATACATCAAATAAGAAGCTGACTTCAAGTAAGTAGCCGAAATCTGTAAGCTCTCGATGTACGCTTTCAGTTCTTTGTGTTTGCCCAACCCGAGCTTGCCTTCTGTTACAGAGCCATTGTCAAGATTTACACTAAAGTAATACAATGTTTTTACTTCGTCAGGATTGGCTTCGCGGCGATAGAGGATTTTTGTACCTTTGTAAGCGTTTTTATCAGTTGATTCGCTGGCTTTGATAAGTTTGCCTTCTGCACCGATAGCGACTTGCTCATAGTTGATGATGCGGTGATTCGTGCGCTCAAGGAAAAGCAAAAGCACAGGCAATGTCCCATCTACATCAGCCGAAACGCGCCCTTTGAAGTCGTTTGCCATATCTATAGTACGGAAAAAGCTATACTGAAGAATAGTGCGTAGCGAGATTTGAATGCTATTGAAGTAGGTAGGCAAGGCACCTTTTTGGGCAACTTTGTCAAAGTCAGGCATATTGCCGATAGGCTCAAGCCCCATCATCACTACTTCATCAAAGGCAGGAAAGAAAGTGGCGGCGTGTAAAAAATCAGCTCCCCCAAAAGGATAAAAAAGTGTGCCTCCTTTTTGATTGATTTCTTTCAATTCCTCGCCTGCCCATGCTTGCATTTTGGGCAATTTGTTTTTGTTCATGTTTTCCCATTGTGCATCTGCACCTTTGGCGTATTGTTTCCAAGTGGCAGTTTCTGCGTGTTTTTGGACAGTACTACCTTCTTCAGCAGGCATACCCGCTATCAGTCGAGCGATGTCGTTGTATTTGCGGTCTGCTTCTATGGCTACTTTTTTAGGTTTTTCTTGAGGTATTTCGCCTCCACCTTGTTTTTCTATGGTATTTTTTTGGGTGGTTTGTCCTTCAGGAGTACAAGCCGATAGGCACGCGAAAGAGGCAAATATGCCTACGAGGGCGTTGTGGTACATTTTTGTCATAGATGATATATTCGAAAATAAATGCAAAGATAGCTTTTTTTAGCATTTTTCGTTTATCAGTTTACACTTTTTTGAATATACAAACAACACATTTTTTATAAACAGCTCATTATCAATTTTTTAAACTTGCAAGGTCTTTAAAGACCTTACAGGTTTTAGGAAAAAAAGTATAAGCTACTTTTCTATCATAATTTTCTTCACTGTATTTTTATTATCTTGCGTGATTTGCAAGAAATATACACCTTTTGGCAATGATTCGATATTGATAATCGTATTATGGCTACTATTTGTACCTTCTAACAAATAATATCCTTGTAAAGTCATCAATTTATAACCAAAACCTGCTTTTGAAGTTTTTACATTGATTTTTTCATGACTTGGATTAGGATAAACTGTAATTGCATTTTCGCTTCCTCTGATAAAAATCATGTTAGAATAAGAAAAAGCATGATTAAAATCTATTTGTTTGAGTCTATAATACGCATCATTTTGGTTGATGGTGGTTAGTTGATAGTTGTTGGGTGTGTTTGAGCTTCCTGCACCATCTACAAAAGCAATTTTAGAGAAAGAAACACCATTTTCGCTTGTTTCTATTTCAAAACCTTTGTTGCCTATTTCAGAAGAAGTTGCCCATTCGAGTTTTACTTCTTTCGTAGGTTCTCCATTCTCCCCTTCCACCCTTTCACCTTTCAACCCCAAAAGCGTAATAGGCAAAGGCGAAGTTGTGCTACCAATTTCAAACTGACTAAAAGACGTTTGAGAAGTAAAACCTGTAAAATTGATTACTTTTGTGGTATTATTGGCAGTAGTTCCACTTGCAAAAAAAGTAGGAAAGGCAGCAGTGGAGTTATCAGGACGCTTATAAAGTTTGAGATTGGAAGGTGTGCCTTCGTCTGTAGTAGAAATGATGTTGCTATTGGGTATAGTAAAATTCATACCATCATACGCCACACCACCTGTACCAAACTGCCTTACTATCCAATAACAAGAAGTTGTATTTGTACCTGCATCGAGGGCATTGACACCATTGAAAGGATTGCCTCTGAGTTGATATGCGACAAATTCATCAGTAGGCGCAGTAGTGAAATTGATAGACACATTGGCATTGGTAAAGGTATTCATTCCTGCACTCACATTCATACGAGTAGAAGTACCGCTTGCGACTGCCACATCTGAAGTTACACGACTTGCTCCATTATTTAAAGTGCCATTGTTTATATTGATGTTATCCAACACACTACCCGAAGTTTCATCAAATTGATAATAACTAACCAAACCACTTTCTAAACCTGATAAGGTAAGGTGCATACTTTCTCGGATTTGGTTTTGTGTGCGGGCGGTATTCCAAATTTGTAGTTCATCTATATTGCCATCAAAATTATTGCAATTACAAGTACCTACATCTTGAACGCCTATGGCTAAAACGCCTGTATTGTTGTTGATAACGGTTTGCGAAGCATTGGTGCTTGTGCCTACATTGATACCATTGATGTATAAAGTAACAGCACTACCTGCATTGACTACTGCTGCTACGTGTGTCCAAGTATTTAAAGGAATGGTATTAGCACCTGAGTTAAAACAATTATTATAATTAAATTCACTCCAATACCCCAATCTATTATTATCATCAATGATAAGTCCATATCCATAACTTCCTTTCATCACGATATTATCAAAAGTACCTACAGAACTTCTTTTTACCCACGCAGAAATCGTGAGTTGATTGGTAGATATATTGAGAGAAGCATTATGAGGGACTGCAATGTGTTTGTTGGTGGTTTGGTCAAAACTTGCCATATTGCCTCTTGTATTTGATGGAATTCTATTGATGGTTGTGCCACTTAAAGAAACAATTTGATTAGTTGCATTGGTGGTGCTGAGGGTGATTCTTGCTATTTTATTTCCTACTGATAACCCTGATTTGAGGCGTATATAAATGGTGGTGGTATTGCCATTGATAGTGGCAGGTGTGAGGCTAAGACTGGCTAAATAAGTAGTGCCATCTGTGCTTAACTCATAATTGGTATTGTTCAATGCAAGATTGAGATTAGCAGTAAGTCCTGAGCCTGTCATCGTAAAGGTTTGAGCAGTAGAGGCAGTGGTAGTGGTGGCTAAAAAACCCGAAAAATTGGCTTGGGATAGATTGAAAATGACACAACTTGGTGCATCTCCTGAAATAGTCCAATTTCTTGGGGTAGTTGTTAAGGTAGTACGATTTGTAGTATTACAATATCTAAGTCCTGATGCCCCCAAACTACGCCCTGTTACTGACTGTCCCGCCCAACCTGCGAGGGTTGCCTCATAGTTGGTAGTACTCATACCACAATTATTGAGCATATTACCAAGATTTACATTGGCATTAAGTGTCCAACTCCCTATATTTTGATTGAAGGCAGAAGCTTGATTAAACATACCACTCATATTTGTAACTGCACTTGTATTCCAACTCCCTATATTTTGATTGAAGGCATTGGCAACACTAAACATACCAATTATATTTATAACCGCACTTGTATTCCAACTCCCTATATTTTGATTGAAAGCAGTGGCTTGATAAAACATATAAATCATATTTGTAACCGCACTTGTATTCCAACTCCCTATATTTTGATTAAAGGTTATGGCACTCATGGCACCCTCAAACATCTGCCCCATATCTGTAACCTCACTTGTATTCCAATTCCCTATGTTTTGATTGAAGGATGTTGCAGCAGCAAACATATTATTCATATTTGTAACTGCGCTTGTATTCCAATTTCCTATATTTCCATTGAAAACAGTACAATTTGCAAACATCGTACTCATATCTGTTACATTGCTTAAATTGGGAACATCTGTGGCATTGGAATTGAGATTGGCACAACTGTTGAAAGCACCAAGCATGGAAGTCCATACATTGCTTCCCCATTGTACAATATTTCGAATTTTACTGCCTTCACCCCCAGAATTAAAAAAAATACGTGGAAATACAAAGGTGTTAGTTGAGGTGTTTGGACTGATAGTAATAGTATAAGTACCCGCAGTAGGATATGTACGACTCATAACGGGAGAAGTCCCATTATAGTTGTTATTAGTACCATCTCCCCAATCCACATTACAAGTATAAGTTAGAGAAGCGGGTATAGGAATCGTGATTGCTTGATTTGCGGTAGTAGTTTGCCAAGTTGTAATAAAAGGTCTTTCTCCTGTTAAAAATGTGCCTGATAGAGGACTACCTGTTTTGTAGTTATAGTTACTGCCTGTACAAGTAACATCATCATTGTACTCAAAAATAGCCAAAAAGTAATTAACACCATTCGTTAGCCCTGTTACATTCACTTCATTGCCTACCCCATTGAATACCACAAAACCACCATCTACTGCATCACCACTACCATAAGTAGCATTAGCATTATAAGCCGTATTGTCTGCCAAAGCATTGACATTGACTGCACTTGTCGGTTTTAAAACCACTATACGCCTTCTTCCATTGCCATTTGTCCAATAAATATGGGCGGTTGTGCTTGCTTGATTGAAAAATAAAAGGGTGGCTTCGGTGGTGGGTTCGGTGCTGGTATTGGTATTGTATGTACCTTTTGGAGAAGCCCAAGCCGTAGTTTCGAAGGCATTGGCAGGGGAGAGCGTGCCTCCGCAGTTGTTGATAGTGCCTCTGTTGTAGATAGCACCTGCACCTTGTAGCGTGATTTCATCACCTCCTATGTTATTGAGCGTAAGTGTCGCACCTGCACTGACTTGCAAAAAACCCGCTACTACGATTTGGTCAAGGGTAATATTGCTGGTAATAGTGGCAGAGGAATTTGCACTGATGGTGATGATGCCATTGGCAGAAGTAGGCGCAGAGGCTGCGGCTACCCAAGCCGTACCGTCGTATCTTTGCCACCCAGTAGCAGAGGTAAAAGTAGCATTGCCATTGGTGCGGAAGTCGTCTGTGCTTTGTGCTTGTAAAGCCCCAAGTGAGCATAAAAGGCTCAAACCAAAGACGAGCCATTTTAAGAGTAGTTTTGTTTTCATATTTATAGAAAGTTGTTTTCTTTTGTGCAAAGATAGCTTTTTTTAGGCATCTGTCATTTATCAGTTTACACTTTTTTGAATATACAAACAACACATTTTTTATAAACAGCTCATTATCAATTTTTTAAACCTGCAAGGTCTTTAAAGACCTTACAGGTTTTAGGAAAAAAATGGTAACTATTTAGCACCCAGCCCCAAATTTAAACTTACCTACCAAAATACTAAAATAGGCGAAAATTGGAGATAATTCTCCCCTTTGGGGCAGGGGGCTAAATAGTTACAAAGAAAAAATATAAACCGCAAATCTACAATCGCTCGATGATGATAGCAGAAGCACCACCGCCACCGTTGCAGATAGCCGCCATGCCTATTTTTTGGTTTTGGTAGGCAAGGGCGTTTGTGAGCGTGGCTACTATGCGCGAACCCGAACTGCCGAGCGGGTGTCCGAGCGAAACAGCCCCACCCAAGACATTCATTTTCTCATAACCAAATTCAAATTCTTTTGCAAAAGCCATCGATACACACGCAAAGGCTTCATTCACTTCAAAAAGATGAATATCACTTGCCTGCAAACCTGCACGCTTGAGCGCAGTTTTTGCCGCTTCTACAGGAGCAGTCGTGAACCATGCAGGTTCTTGCTCTGCATCAGCAAAAGCTATGATACGCGCAATAGGTTTTAGTCCGAGCGCATCGGCTTTAGCTTTGCTCATGAGGACTGTCGCAGATGCCCCATCATTGATAGTAGAAGCATTAGCGGCTGTTACAGTGCCATCAGGCGTAAAGGCGGCTTTCAGAGAAGGAATTTTAGCAAAATTCACGTTTTTGTATTCCTCGTCTTCGCTGATTACCATAGCCTCACCTTTCTTTTGAGGGATAGTTACAGGGACGATTTCATTTTTGAAAACGCCTTTTTCGGTCGATTCCGCGCTTCTCTTATAAGATTGAATAGCAAATTCGTCTTGCGCTTCGCGCGTAAAGCCGTATTTTGTGGCAGTACGGTCTGCGAATACGCCCATCGCTTGCTTGTCATAGACATCAGTCAAGCCATCATGCGCCAAGCCGTCTATCATAGTCGTATCGCCATATTTGTACCCAAAGCGCGACTTCATCAAATAGTGCGGGATATTGGACATACTTTCCATACCACCTGCTACCACTACATCGCGGTGTCCGAGCATGATGCTTTGCGCCCCCAGCATGATGGCTTTCATACCCGAAGCACATACCTTATTTATGGTCGTACAAGCCACCTCTTTGGGCAAACCCGCAAAGATAGCCGCTTGTCTTGCGGGTGCTTGTCCCAAGCCTGCCGACACTACATTGCCCATCAATACCTCCTCGACCTCTTCAGGTTTTACACCTGCACGTGCCAAAGCACCTTTGATAGCCTCCGCGCCAAGCTGTGTAGCGGTAAGGGGAGAAAGTCCCCCCATAAAACTGCCCATCGGCGTTCTCACTGCCGAGATGATATATACTTCTTGCATTTTCTTTGGATTGAATGTGGTTTGAAATTACTTGCAAAGATAAAACAAAAAAGAAGTAATAAACGTTTGCAAAATCGTTTTTCCGTTCCGTAATAATTTTAAAAGAACGAATTATTTTTTTATTTTCAACGCTTGTCAAGGTCTTCGACCATTGACAACGTACAAAAAATTGTATATTCGTTTTTTTCGGTTGGCAATCCGAAAAAAAGACCGCGAACAAATAAGAAAGACTGACCAATCATCTGATTTAACACTTGACAACGTGCCAAAAAAGGG